>JBAVOG010000062.1:0-4933 GCA_049691875.1 Burkholderiales bacterium
TCTGGCAAGAGCTCAATCGATTGACTGCCGAGTTCGACGCCAACGACCGCTTCGTCATTTTTCCCGGATACGAGTGGTCGGGAAACACCGGACTCGGCGGGGATCGGAACGTTCTCTTCATGGCGGAAGGTCGCCAGATCCACCGCTCCTCCCACGCGCTGGTCGACGATCTGTCGGACGTCGGAACCGACGCCACCAGCGCCGGAGACCTCTTCACCGCGCTGAAGGACGAGGACTGCGTCGTGTTCGCGCACATCGGCGGGCGCTATGCCGACATCCGGGTCGCGCACGACGCGCGGCTCGAACGGTCGGTCGAGGTCCATTCGGACTGGGGCACGTTCGAGTGGCTGATCGAGGACGCCTTCGAGCAGGGTTACCGCGTCGGGATCCTCGCCAATTCCGACGGACACAAAGGACGACACGGAGCGAGTCATCCGGGCGCATCCCTCTTCGGCGCATACGGCGGACTTTCGTGCCTGCTCGCCACGGGATTGACGCGCGGAGAACTGTTCGACGCCCTGCGCAAGCGTCACCATTACGGGACGACTGGCTGTCGAATGCTGCTGGACGTGCGCGCGGACTTCGATACGCCGGCCGAGCGCTTTGCCGACGATCCGAATCTCGGCCCGACGCGGAGCGAGCGTGTCTCGAGCGCGATGATGGGCGATATTCTCCGCTCCGCGGACCGCGAGGTCACGTTCCGGATCGAGGCGGCCGCGTCCGCGCCGGTCGAGCGCATCGAGATTCGCAATGGCCTGACCCGGCTCGAAACGTGGCGACCGTACGACGCTGCGGTGCTCGGCCGGCGCATCCGCGTGATCTGGGAAGGGTCGGAATACCGCGGGCGCGGGCGCCAGACGATCTGGGACGGCGGCGCGACGCTCACCGGAAACGCGTTCGAGCGGGTGGAGCCGGTCAACATGTGGAACCTCGACAAGCGTATCGAACAGCTCGCGCCCGGCGAGCTCAAGTGGTCCGCGCTTTCGACGGGAAATTTCGGCGGCTTCGACGCGTGGCTCGCCGATCCGGGCGCCGGGACGCTGCACATCGCCACGGCGCTCGTCAAGGCCGACATCAAGGTGTCCGAGATCGGGCGCGAGGATCTCGTGTTCGAGGCAGGTGGAATCGGGCGCCGGATTCGTGTCTTTCGCCTGCCCGACGAGAATCCCCACCGACGCGTGCGAATCGAGCGCCGCATAGCGCTGCACGATGCGGGTGATAATGCGCTCTACGTCTGCCTGACGCAGGAAGATGGCCATCTGGTCTGGTCGAGCCCGATCTACGTGTTTCGATGATCGGGGAGCGTCCGCGATCGAGAGTGGCGGCAGCTGAGCCCCACCTCCAAGCGATCTCGAGTTGTCAGAGGCCGCGAATGCATGTGAAATTAGGCGCCGCCCGCACGGAGCCGGGCGGCGAGCATCGCAACCAGGGAGAAGGAAAGATGAAACGAATCAGAATGATCACCCGATTGGCCATGGTCTGCCTGGCCATGGGGCTTGGCGCCGGCGCGGCGCATGCAGAGGTCTCCGAGGTACGCATTGCCGAGCAGTTCGGCATCGGCTACCTGCCCCTGCAGATGATGCGCGACAAGGGCCTGTTCGAGAAGCACGCGAAGCAGCTCGGCCTCGGAGAGGTCAAGGTGAGTTGGTCGCGATTCAGCGGTGGCGCGGCGATGAACGATGCGCTGCTCTCGGGCAACCTCGACTTCGCCTCCGGCGGCGTCGGCCCGCTGCTCACGATCTGGGACAAGACCAAGGGCAACCTCAATGTCATGGGCGTCGCGGCGATCAACTCGATGCCGCTGTATCTGGTTACCCGCAACCCGAAGGTGAAGAGCATCCGCGATCTGACCGAGCAGGACAAGATCGCACTGCCGGCGGTAAAGGTCTCCGTCCAGGCGCGCACGCTGCAAATGGCCGCGGAAAAGGAGTTCGGTCCGGGCAAGTACCAGGTGCTCGACAAGCTCACGGTGTCGATGCGCCATCCGGATGGCGTCGCCGCGATGCTATCCGGCAAGGGCGAAATCACCGGGCACCTCACCAGCCCGCCGTTCCAGCAGCAGGAGTTGCAGGATCCGAACATACGTCGCATCCTGAGTTCCTACGACGTGCTCGGCGGCAAGTCGACCTTCAATGTCGTCTGGGCGACGAGCAAGTTCCGCAGCGAGAACCCGAAGACCTACCAGGCGTTCGTTGCGGCGCTCACGGAAGCGATGGCGATGATCAACGCCGACAAGTCGGCCGCGAGCGACGTGTTCATGCGCACGACGAAGTCGAAGCTGGATCCTGAGTTCGTGCGCAAGATCGTACTCGACGACGAGAACGAGTTCACGCTGACGCCACGGAACACGATGAAGTACGCCGACTTCATGTACCGCGTCCAGGCGCTGAAGAACAAGCCCGCGAGCTGGAAGGACTACTTCTTTCCCGAGATCCACGACCTGTCGGGGAGCTGATGGCGGCGGCCGAGATGCCGGCGAGACCCGCACCGCAGACGTCCGGGTTCGTGGACCCAGCCGTCCGACCGCTGCTCGACGTCGACGGTGTCACACTGCAATACAAGACCAGGGAGCATCTAGTCACGGCGACCTATCGCGTGGGCTTCTCGGTGTTTCCGGCCGACCGGTTCGTCGTGCTCGGGCCCTCGGGCTGCGGCAAGTCGACGCTGCTGAAGGGGGTGGCCGGGTTCCTCGCCCCGGCCGAGGGCGAGATCCGGCTGAACGGTCGCACCATCGTCGGGCCGGGCCCCGACCGGATGATGGTGTTCCAGGAGTTCGACCAGCTGCTGCCTTGGAAGACGGTCAGGCAGAACGTGGCCTTCCCGATGCGCACGAGCAGGCGCTACGGCGCCGCAGAGGTCGCAGAGCGTGCGCGCGCGGCCATCGACAAGGTCAATCTCACCAAGTTCACCGATGCCTACCCGCATATGCTCTCCGGGGGCATGAAGCAGCGCGTCGCGATCGCGCGTGCGCTGGCAATGGAGCCCGACATCCTGCTGATGGACGAACCCTTCGCGGCGCTCGACGCGCTGACGCGCCGCAAGATGCAGGAGGAGCTGCTGCGGCTGTGGGACGATGTGCGCTTTACAGTCCTCTTCGTCACTCACTCGATCGAGGAGGCGATCGTCGTCGGCAGCCGCATCCTCGTGCTGTCGCCGCACCCCGGTCAGGTGCGCGCCGAGCTGAACGCGCACGAACACGATCATGCAAGCCAGGACGGCGAAGCGTTCGGCGTGCTGCGCCAGCGTATTCACGACATGCTGTTCGCCGAGCGTATCGAGCAGGAGGAGGTCGAAGGAAATGAGTGACGCGACTATGGCCAGGACACCGCCGGTACGGGCAGAGCTCTTCCGGGAGCCGGGCGACGTCAGCCACATCGGCGCGATCGAGCGGCCGCTCTCCGTTTGGGAGCGGATCACCAACGTCACCGCGGTGCGCCGCGTGTTCATTCTCGTGCTGCTCGCGGCGATCTGGCAGCTCTACTCGACCTATCTCGACAATGCGCTGATGTTTCCCACGTTCGGTGCCACTGCGCAGGCGTTCTGGGACGCGCTCGTCTCGGGCGGACTCCTGCGTCGGGCCTGGGTGTCGATCGAGGTGCTGGTCATGGGCTATGCCGCGGGAGTGGCAATCGCCACCGTGCTGACGACGCTCGCGGTGTCGACGCGCTTTGGCAACGATCTGCTCGCGACGCTGACCTCGATGTTCAATCCGCTGCCGGCGATCGCGCTCCTGCCGCTCGCGCTGCTTTGGTTCGGTCTGGGCAAGGGAAGCCTGATCTTCGTGCTGATCCACGCGGTGCTGTGGCCACTCTCCCTCAACACGCACTCCGGGTTCATGAGCGTGAGCGAGACGCTGCGAATGGCCGGAAAGAACTACGGATTGACCGGACTGGGTTACGTCGCGCAGATCCTGATCCCGGCCGCGTTCCCCTCGATCCTCGCCGGGCTCAAGATCGCCTGGGCGTTCGCCTGGCGCACGCTGATCGCCGCGGAGCTCGTCTTCGGCGTGAGCTCGGGCTCGGGCGGCCTGGGCTGGTTCATCTTCGAGAACAAGAACGAGCTCCAGATCGACTACGTGTTCGCGGGGCTCGGCACGGTGATCATCATCGGGCTGCTGATCGAGAACGTGGTGTTCCGCACGATCGAGGAGCGCACGGTCCGCAAGTGGGGGATGCAGCGGTGATGCCGCGCGAAGGCGCAATGAGGAGCGGTACGATGAAGATCGAACTTGCAGCGGTCGAGGAAGCCGCGAAGGAGCTCTACATCCGGGCGCTCAAGCTGCTGCCCGACGACATCAAGCGGGGATTCGCAACGCTCCAGGCGAGCGAGACTCACGCCACGGCCAAGAGCGTGCTCGGCACGATGGTTCGCAACATTGCCGTGGCCGAGGAGACGCGCAACCTGCTCTGCCAGGACACGGGCATCCCGATCTACAACGTCGTCATCGGCCGCGACGTCACGGTCGACGGCGCCGGCCTGAAGGACGCGATCCGGCGCGGGTGTGAGCGGGCGACGCGCGAACATCCATTGCGCTCGTCGGTCGTGCATCCGATATCGCGCACGAATGCGCACACGTCGACGGGACGGGAAGTGCCGGTGATCCACTTCGATTTCTCGGACACGCCCGAGCAACTCGAGATCGAGATGATTCCCAAAGGCTCCGGGTCCGAGAACAACTCCTGGCTGCGGATGGCGATTCCCGCGGAGGGCGTCGATGCGATTCGGACTTTCGTGGTGGACTGCGTGCTCGATGCCGGCGGAAAGACCTGCCCGCCGACGATCGTGGGCGTCGGCGTCGGGGGAACGGCCGACCTGTGCGTGCATCTCGCGAAGCGCGCCGCGACCCGGCCGCTCGGGACACATTGCGACGATCCGGAAGGGGCAAAGCTCGAGGACGCGCTATCGGCGGCGGTGAACCGCCTCGGAGTGGGAC
>JBAVOG010000063.1:0-5482 GCA_049691875.1 Burkholderiales bacterium
GCCTTCGGCGGCACCCCTCCTTGAAAAGGAGGGGAAAGAGATAACATTGACCTCTCCGCGGACTGCCTTCAGCGGGATGGGGGGTAACGGGGGGAAACCAGCCGGTTTCCCCCTGTTCGTCACCTACCCATGAATGTGGCGCAACGCGCCACATCCAATGAGGGAACCAGCCGGTTCCCTCCTGTTCGTTACCTTATCGGCATCCCCCGAAAGAACCGGGGCGGCTCACAACTTCATTGATTGACAGACTCGGCGATCTGGTCTTCGTTGAGATGCCGTACGTCGCGGCCCTGGACCATGTAGATCACATACTCGGCCATGTTCTTCGAGTGATCGCCGATCCTCTCGATGGCCTTGGCGATGAACAGCACCTCGAGGCAACGGCTGATGGTGCGCGGATCTTCCATCATGAAGGTGATCAGCTGGCGCAGGACCGCCCGGAACTCCGCGTCGACCGCCTCGTCCTGCCGGACCACTTCCACTGCGGCCTTGACGTCCAGCCGCGCAAAGGCATCGAGCGCCTTCCGCAGCATGGCAAGCGCGAGGCCGGCCATGTTCCTCATCTCCAGGCGCGGCATGTGCATCCGCTCGGCGGCGTAGATCAGCTTGGCCATGCGGGCGATCTTCTCGGCCTCGTCACCGATCCGCTCGAGATCCGTGATCGTCTTGATCACCGCGATGAGCAGCCGCAGGTCACTTGCCGCGGGTTGCCGCCGCGCGATGATGTGGCTGCAATCCTCGTCGAGCTGAACCTCCAGCGCATTGACGCGATGATCGTCCTCGATCACCTCGTCGATGACGCTCATCTCCCCCGAAGAGAGCGCGTCGACGGCGCGGACGATCTGTTGCTCGACCATGCCGCCCATCTGGAGCACGCGCGTGCGCACCGCTTCGAGCTCGGCGTCGAACTGCTTAGAGGTGTGGTGCTCGCCAATCATCTTCCCGGCCCTTTAAGGGGATTCTGACCTAGCATAGCACTCTGACCGGCGCCCTTCAGCGGAGGTTCCGCACATTCCCGCGCGACTACCGCAGAGGACAGCCGCGCGCCCACAGCCGGGACAGCGTCCGCACGCCCTGCGGCGTCCCCAGCAGGAGCACGTCGGCCGGGCGTCGCGCGAAAAGCCCGTTGGTGACGACACCCACGATGTCGTTGATCCGCTGCTCCAGCCCGGCGGGATCCGGGATGCTCAGGCCGGATACGTCCAGGATCACGTTGCCGTTGTCGGTTATGAACCCCGCGCGCTCTCTGGGCTGCCCGCCGAGCTGCGCGAGCTGTCGCGCGACGTGGGCACGCCCCATGGGAATCACCTCGACCGGGAGCGGGAATCTGCCAAGCGTCGGCACGAGCTTCGACACGTCGGCGATGCACACGAATTTCTCCGCCGCGGCGGCGACGATCTTTTCGCGCGTGAGCGCGCCGCCGCCGCCCTTGATCATCGCCAGTTGCTCGGTGATCTCGTCGGCGCCGTCGATATAGACGGGGAGCTCGCCCACGTCGTTCAGGTCCAGCACCCGGATGCCATGACCGGCAAGGCGTTTGGCCGACGCATCCGAGCTCGCCACCGTGCCGGCGACGCGGTCCTTGATCTTGCCCAGCGCATCGATGAAGAAATTCGCGGTCGTGCCACTCCCCACGCCGATCACCGCGCCGTCGATCACGTATCGGATCGCCGCATCCGCGACCGCTGCCTTGAGCTCGTCCTGGGTCATGCGCACCTCCTCCGCTTGCCGCCGCGCACGCCAGGCAAGTGTTTTCAGGGAAACAGCGTGCGCAGAAGTGTACGCGCGCGCGCGTTTCCGTTCGACCCGGCGAGCTCGAGCCAGTAGCGCGCGCGCTTCGTGTCCTGCGCCACGCCGTCACCTTTCATGTAGAGCATACCGAGATTGAGCTGCGCCTGCGCATCGCGCTGATCGGCCGCCCGGAGAAACCAGCGTAGCGCCTCCTGCGCGTCCCGCACGCTGCCATTGGTGTGGTCATGGAGTGCACCGAGGTTGTAGAGCGCGTCGACTTCCCCTGCGTCGGCTGCGATGCGGTACCAGCGGGTTGCCGCGTCCGCGTCGGGCGGCACGCCCTTGCCTTGCTCGTATGCCGCGCCGAGCATCTGGGCCGCAGGCGCATACCCTTGCTCTGCGAGAGGCGAAAGCAGCCTGACCGCTTCTTCCGCGGATCCGCTCGCGATGAGCGAGTCCGCACGAGTGATCGCCGCTGCGTACAGTGGTGTCAAGCGCACCCCGGCCAGAAAGGCTTCGCCTTCCTCCAGCGCTTCCGGATTGGTTTCGCCCTCGACCGCCCGCTCCGCATAGCTCGCGTCGATGAGCAGATCAGGCTCACCGGGATGGGCGCAGACCCGCCCGGCGATTCGGATGATGTGCGGATAGAAGAAGCTCTCCCGGCTGTCTTCGGCGCGCAGTCGATAGCGGACGCACCACGACGCCGACGGATCGAGTTCGACCGCCCGCTCCAGGATCTCGTACCGATCGGAGTCGGGCACACGCGGCGCGCGGCCTCGAACGAGCGCGGCGAGGTCGTCCGGTGTCGTCGGCGGATCGTCGATGTGTGCCGCATGCACGACCGCGATCAGGGTATACGACCGATCGATTGCGCGTCGCGCGAACACGGCCTCGTCGCGGGATTTGACGAGGCTGTACCACTCACCCCCGCCGGGCGGCTGGAGCGCAAAGCCGTCGAATGCCCACAGGCGCCCGGGCTCGGAAATGGGATTGGGACGCGGAGTGGCGGGCGCTCCCGCCGCGGGCGGCGCTACGGGATCCGCCCCCACCGCGATACCCATCCACGCCGCTGCAACGAGCGAGAACAGGCCATGCCAGATCGGCGCGGGACGACTGCAGTTTGCGCCGCGCGCGGTCAACGTTTGCGCGTGGGCGGAAGATCGGTGCACACGCCTTCGAACAATTCGGCCGCCATGCCGATGCTCTCGCTGAGCGTGGGATGCGGGTGAATCGTCTTTCCGATGTCGACCGCATCGGCGCCCATTTCGATCGCAAGCGCAATCTCGCTGATCAGATCGCCGGCGCCCGTGCCGACGATCCCGCCGCCGATGATGCGATGCGATTCGGCGTCGAAGATGAGCTTGGTGAATCCCTCGTCGCGGCCGTTTGCGATGGCCCGACCCGACGCCGCCCAGGGAAACTTGCCGACCCCGATCTTCAAGCCCCGCTCTTTGGCTTCCGCCTCGGTGGTCCCGACCCACGCGATCTCCGGATCGGTGTAGGCCACCGACGGGATCACCCGCACGTCGAACCGGGATTTCTGTCCCGCCGCGGCCTCCGCTGCGACGTGTCCCTGATGGGTCGCCTTGTGCGCGAGCATCGGTGCACCGACGATATCGCCGATCGCGAAAATGTTCGGCACGTTGGTGCGCATCTGCCCGTCGACCGCGATGTAGCCGCGCGCATCGACGGCAACGCCCGCCGCCTCGGCGCCGATCCGCTTGCCGTTGGGGGATCGGCCCACCGACACCAGGATCATGTCGTAGAGCTGCGGCTCCGGCGGCGCTTTCTCGCCCTCGAACCAGACCTTGAGCCCGGACCTGGTCGCCTCGACCTTGGTGGTCTTGGTCTTCAGCATGATGTTGTCGAGACGGCGTGCGTTGAACTTCTGCCAGACCGTCACGAGATCGCGATCGACGCCCTGCATCAGTCCGTCGAGCATCTCGACGACGTCGAGACGCGCCCCCAGTGTCGAGTAGACCGTGCCCATCTCGAGGCCGATGATGCCGCCGCCGATCACGAGCAGGCGTTTCGGGCGCGTCCGCAGCTCCAGCGCGCCGGTCGAATCCACGATGCGCGGATCGTCCGGCAGGAAGGGAAGCTTGGCGGCCTCGGATCCGGCGGCGATGATGGCGTGCTTGAACCCGATGACCTTGCGACCGTCCTTGGCCTCCACGGCAAGGTGGTTCGCGCCGATGAACGTGCCCACGCCCTGCACCACGGTGACCTTGCGCGCCTTCGCCATGCTCGAAAGACCGCCGGTGAGCTTCCCGACGACCTTGTTCTTCCACTCCCGCAACCGGTCGAGATCGATCGCGGGCTCGCCGAAGCTGATGCCGTGCGCGACGAAGCTCCGCGCCTCGTCGACGACCTTTGCCGCGTGCAGGAGCGCTTTCGACGGAATGCACCCGACATTGAGGCAGACGCCACCCAACGTCGAGTACCGCTCGACCAGCACCGTGGCGAGCCCGAGATCCGCGGCGCGAAAGGCTGCGGCGTAGCCGCCGGGCCCCGAGCCGAGCACGAGCACGTCGCACTCGAAGTCCGCCTTGCCGGCGAATCCTCCGGCGGCTGGCGCCGGTCTTGTCGCCGGTGGGGCAGGCGCGGGCTTCTCGGACTTGGGTGCGGCAGCAGGAGCAGGAGAGGGCGGCGAGTCCGCCTCGGACGCCTCGAGCACGAGGATGGGCGACCCTTCGGACACCTTCGCGCCGACCTTCACGCGGACTTCACGCACCACGCCGGGCGCCGGCGACGGGATCTCCATCGTCGCCTTGTCCGACTCGACGGTGATGAGGCTCGCTTCGGCCGCGATGCGGTCGCCCGGCTTGACGATCACCTCGATGACTTCGACTTCCTTGAAATCGCCGATGTCGGGAACTTTGACTTCGATTGTCTGGGTCATGGAACTCTCAAAGGAGCGAGCGGCGGATGTCGGACAACACCGACGCCAGATAGCTCGTGAAACGCGCAGCCGACGCGCCGTCGATCACGCGATGATCGTAAGAGAGCGAGAGCGGCAGCATCAGGCGCGGCACGAATTGACCGTCCTTGTAGACCGGCCGCATCGCCGACCGGGACACGCCGAGTATCGCCACCTCCGGCGCATTGATGATCGGCGTGAACGCCGTCCCGCCGATGCCGCCGAGGCTGGAGATGGAGAAGGTTCCGCCCTGCATGTCGCCCGGCTTGAGCTTCTTGTCGCGCGCGAGCTTCGACACCTCGGCAAGCTCGCGCGCGAGGTCGAAGACCCCCTTGCGATCCACGTCGCGGATGACCGGCACCACGAGCCCATCGGGCGTGTCGACCGCGACACCGATGTGAAAGTACTTCTTCAGCACCAGGGTCTCGCCGTCGAGCGACGCGTTGAAATCCGGGTGCTGGCGCAGCGCCGTCATGCACGCCTTGAGCAGGAATGCGAGCAGCGTCAGCTTGAAACCCTGCTTCTCGCTATCCGCGGAGCTCGCCTTCCGGAAGGCTTCGAGCTCGGTGATGTCGGCTTCGTCGAACTGCGTGACGTGCGGGATCGACACCCAGTTGCGATGCAGGTTCGCACCGGAAATGCGCTTGATGCGCGAGAGCGGCTTTGCCTCCACCGGCCCGAACTTCGCGAAGTCGACCTTGGGCCATTCGAGCAGCGTGAACGGCAACGCACCGCCCGTCGCCGCGGCAGCCGATGCAGGCGCCGGCGCCTTGGCCAGCACGCCTTTCACGAAAGCCTGCACGTCGCCGGGAAGAATCCGACCCTTCGGAC
>JBAVOG010000064.1:0-18353 GCA_049691875.1 Burkholderiales bacterium
GTTTCCCCCCGTTACCCCCCTTCCCGCCAAATGTGGGCTGCGGAGAGATTAATGGCATATTCCCCTCCTCTTCGAGGATGGGTGGCTGCGAAGCAGCGGGGGTGGTGTTCCAGAGCGCGTGCAGTAAGTGCCTGTTGTTGTCGCAGCGTCGCTGTGTCGGGAAATCAATTCAGTTTCCGAGGTGCTAAACTCGCCGCCGATGACGAAGCCGGTCGAGACCACCGTCGAGGGCGCGTCGCGGCTGCGGATCTGGTGGCTGGCGATCCGGCCGGCCACCCTCACGATTTCCCTTGCGCCCGTGCTGGTCGGCGCGTCCCTGGCGTGGCACGACGCGGGAAGCATCCTGTGGACCCCGCTGATTCTGGCGGCCGCCGCGGCGCTCCTGATCCAGATCGGGACGAATCTCTATAACGACGTGGGCGACTACGAGCGCGGCGCCGATCTCGCGGAGCGGCTCGGCCCGCCACGCGCCGTCAGCTCGGGCTGGCTCGAACCGGGTGAGGTGCGAAGGGCCGTGGTGGTCGTATTCGCCGTTGCCCTGGCAGTGGGCACGTGGCTGGTCGTGTGGCGTGGCGGCTGGCCGATCCTGGTTCTGGGGCTCGCCTCCATCGCTGCCGGGGTCGCGTACACGGGCGGACCGCGGCCGATCGCCTACAGCGCGACGGGTGAGCTCTTCGTCTTCGTCTTCTTCGGGCTCGGTGCCGTGCTCGGGACCTATTACCTGCAGAGTCTCTCATGGTCCTGGGGTGGAGTGCTCTCGGCCAGCATGATCGGTTCGCTCGCGGCAGCGGTCATCGTCGTAAACAACTATCGCGATCTCGACAACGACCGGCAGGTCGGCAAGCGCACGTTCGCGGTGCGCGCCGGACGGGCCTGGAGCCGGGTGGAGTTCGTCGTCCTGCTCGGGGTGCCCTATGCCCTGCTACTCGCGTTCGAACGGCTCGCACATGTGGGGTGGTGGCTACTGCTACCGTTAGGTTCGGCGCCGATGGCGGCCTGGATCGCAGTGCGCTTCTTTCGCGAACGACCCGGGCCCGGCTTCAACCGGATCCTCGCAGATACCGCGCAACTCCAACTCATCTTTAGCTGCCTGCTTGCCGTCGCGCTCCTGCTCTGATCCGTCGCGCCATTCACGAACGGCGCGCCATCTCCGCACTCCTCCAGCCCCCCGCGTTCTCGCGGTGCATGCGCCGGCGGGTTCGTCTGCCGGGATGGGGCGCCAGCTTGATCTGGGTCATAACCCAGGCTCGATAGACGTGACAGCCTTCCTCGAAGGCCAGTGAGTGTTTTCCCTGGCAAGGAGAGGGGTATGTTTTCCCACTGGCGACCGCGATTCGGACGCAGTGGATGACCATGTTCGACCGGCATCGTCCGGTTGATCGTCCGCAATTCGACGCTCCCTCGACCCATCAACCTTTTCACAAGCGGCAAGACTTTCACATGTACCCGATCGTCCGTCGCCAGGAATTTTCCGATACGACCTTCTTGTGGGAAGTGCAGGCTCCCGATGTGGCAGGCTCGGCAGAGCCCGGCCATTTCGTCATGGTACGGCTGCACGAAGGCAGCGAGCGCATCCCGCTGACGGTGGCCGATTTCGATCGCGACAAAGGCACCGTCACCCTGGTCATCCAGTCGCTCGGCAAGACCACGGTCGAGATGCGCGACCACTACAAGGAGGGCGACAGCTTCTCCGATTTCGTCGGGCCGCTCGGCCTGCCGCAGCACGTGAGCAAGGTCGGGCACGTCGTGCTGGTCGGTGGCGGGCTCGGCGTGGCGCCGGTTTATCCGCAACTGCGGGCGTTCAAGGGCGCCGGCAACAGGACCACCGGCATCATCGGCTTTCGCAACAAGGACCTCGTGTTCTGGGAAGACCGCTTCAACGAGTATTGCGACGAGCTGATCGTCTGCACCGATGATGGCAGCTACGGCACGCCCGGCTTCGTCACTTCCGCGCTGAAGGCGGTGCTCGAACGGGAAAGACCGGATCTGGTCATCGCCATCGGGCCGCTGCCGATGATGAATGCCTGTGTCGAGACGACACGTCCTTATGGCGTCAAGACGATGGTGTCGCTCAACGCGATCATGGTCGACGGTACGGGCATGTGCGGTTCCTGTCGCGTCACGGTCGGCGGGGAGGTCAAGTTTGCCTGTGTCGAAGGCCCGGATTTCGATGGGCACCAAGTCGACTTCAAGGAACTGATGCTGCGTCAGCGCCGCTTCAAGGGCGAGGAATCGAAGGCGAGCGAGGATTACGCACATGTCTGCAACGTGGAAAAGACGCTCTTCGAGCTCAACAAGCGCAACTACAAGAAGTACAAGGATCTCTCGCCGCACGCCGTGAAGATGCCGGAACGCAACGCGCTGGAGCGTTCGCGCAACTTCAAGGAGGTGAATCTCGGCTACAGCATGCACGATGCGCTGGAGGAAGCGGAGCGTTGCATCATGTGCACCAAGCCCGCCTGCATTTCCGGCTGCCCGGTGTCGATCGATATCCCGCGGTTCATTCGCCACCTGCTGGTTCGTGACCTCGACGGCGCGCTCGGCGTGATCAATGAATCGAATCTGTTTCCATCGGTATGCGGCCGCGTGTGTCCGCAGGAATCACAGTGCGAGGCCCAGTGCGTCGTCGGCAAGAACAAGAAGGACGCGATGGAGTCCGTGGCGATCGGCCGGCTCGAGCGCTTCGTCGGTGACAACGCCCGGGCGCCCAAGGCCGTTCCGCCAAGCTTCGAGCGCACACTCGGCCAGGTGGCCGTGGTCGGTTCCGGCCCCTCGGGACTCGCAGTCGCGGCCGATCTGGCGCGCTACGGCTGCGTCGTCACCGTGTTCGAGGCGCTGCACGTGATCGGCGGCGTGCTCCAGTACGGGATCCCGTCCTTCCGGCTTCCGCGCGACATCATCAGCCGCGAGGTCGAGAACCTGAAGGACATGGGCGTCAAGTTCGAGACCAACAAGGTGATCGGCAAGACCTTCTCCGTCCCCAAGCTCATGGAGGCGATGGGTTTCGACGCGGTATTCGTCGGGGCCGGGGCCGGCGCGCCGTCGTTTCTCGGCATACCAGGCGAGTTCGCAGGGCAGGTCTATTCGGCGAACGAATTTCTGACGCGCGTCAACCTGATGGGCGGCGACAAATTCCCGTACCTGGATACGCCGATCACGCTCGGCCAGAGCGTGGTCGTGATCGGCGCCGGCAACACGGCCATGGACTGCTTGCGTGTGGCCAAGCGCCTGGGTGCGCCGACCGTCCGCTGTGTCTATCGCCGATCCGAAGCCGAAGCGCCCGCTCGCATCGAGGAGCTTCGCCACGCCAAGGAGGAGGGCATCGAGTTCTTCTTCCTCCATGCGCCGGTGGAGATATTCACCGACGCCGAAGGCAGCGTCCGCGGGATGAAAGTGCAGAAGATGATGCTGGGCGAGCCCGACGAGAAGGGTCGCCGCAAACCCGTGCCCCTGGACGAATTCGTCGAGCTCGCGTGCGATACCGTGATCTACGCGCTCGGCACGAAGGCCAACCCGATCGTCACCCAGTCGACTCCGGGGCTGGGTCTCAATCAATGGGGTTACATCATTGCGGATCCGGAGACGCAGGCGACGACGCTGCCCGGCGTGTTTGCCGGCGGCGACATCGTCACAGGCGCGGCAACCGTGATTCTTGCCATGGGCGCCGGTCGTCGTGCAGCCAAAGCCATCGGCGCCTATCTGCAGGGCGGCAAGCAGACCTGGCCGATCACGCGATCCGACGTCGACGCCTTCGTGCCACCCGCCGCGCTCGGTGCGTCTCCGCCCGACAGCGGGTCGCCGACAACCCTGCCGAGGGAGGGCCGACCGTGATCTCCTGTCCGAAGTGCCACCGCCCGATCGAAGGCGAAGAACCCTACATCTGCTGCGCGAACGTCGAATTGAGGTGGCGGTGCAACGAGTGCGGAAAGGTGAGCGAGGGGTTCGCTTTTCCGTATGGGATGTGCCCGCATTGCAACGGCAAGCTCGAGATGCTCGATCGCGGCGCGATCGACGACACGAGCGGCCTGGACGCAATTCGTGCGGCCTTCGAGATAGAACTCGGTGGCCACGCCTTCTACCAGCGCGCGGCGGGAGAGTCGAAGGACCCCGCGCTGCGCGAGCTCTTCGGCCGCTTTGCCGAGATGGAAAAGGAGCACATGGAGACATTGTCGAGGCGCTACCATGCCGACCTGCCGACGCCGGGCGAGGCTTCCCAGATCGATCATGCCGCGATCTTCGCGGGCGTGGACCGCAAGCCGGAGGATCCGGCCAACCTGTTTCGCATCGCGATTTCCTTCGAGGAGCGTGCGGTCAAGTTCTTCGCGGAGCAGGGCGAGCAGGCGCCGGAGGGCTCGATCGAGAAGGATCTCTACAAGGAGCTCGCCGCCGAGGAACGCGAGCACGTGGCGATCATGACCACCGAGTATGAGCGTTGGAAGGCCGGCAAGGCAGGGTTGTTGTAAACGGTCGGTTGATCGCGCGCAGGCGCCAACCGTGGACGCGCGTCGAGGGGAACGAGATGAAGGAAAGGAAAGCATGAGCACGCGCCAGGTCGTTCTCGAGGGTAACGAAGCCGCCGCACGCATTGCCCACCTCACAAATGAGGTGATCGCGATCTACCCCATCACTCCGTCGTCGGGCATGGGCGAGTTCGCCGACGCGTGGTCGGCGGCCGGCAAGAAGAACATCTGGGGCGCAGTGCCGGAGGTCATCGAGATGCAGAGCGAAGCCGGGGCCGCAGGCGCGGTGCACGGCGCACTGCAGTCGGGCGCGCTGACCACCACCTTCACCGCGTCGCAGGGCCTGCTGTTGATGATCCCGAACATGTTCACGATCGCGGGTGAGCTCACCCCTGCGGTGTTCCACATCGCGGCGCGTGCCGGGGCCACGCACGCGCTGTCGATATTCGGCGACCATAGCGACGTGATGGCCGCGCGGACGACCGGCTGGGCCATGCTGGCCTCCGCGAGCGTACAGGAAGCGCAGGACATGGCGATGATCGCCCAGATGGCGACGCTGCGTTCGCGCGTGCCGTTCATGCATTTCTTCGACGGGTTTCGCATCAGCCACGAGGTCAACAAGCTCGACCTGCTGTCCGAGGAAGAGGTGCGGGCGCTGATCGACGAAGATCTGGTTGCCGCGCATCGCGCGCGTTCCCTCAATCCGGACAAACCCGTGCTGCGTGGCACCGCGCAGAATCCGGACGTTTTTTTCCAGGCGCGCGAAGCCTGCAACATGTTCTATGCAGCGGTACCGGGCATCGTTCAGGAGAGCATGGACCGGTTCGCCAAGCTCACCAATCGCCGCTATCGGCTATTCGACTACCAGGGCGCGCCCGATGCCGACCGGGTACTGGTGCAGATGGGCTCCGGCGTCGGCGCCTCGGGCGAAGCGGTTCGGGCCCTGGTTGCACGCGGTGAGAAAGTGGGCCTGTTGACCGTGCGGTTGTACCGGCCGTTCGATCCGCAGGCCCTGGTGGCCGCGCTGCCGCGCAGCGTGCGGGCAATTGCGGTGCTCGACCGCACCAAGGAGCCGGGTGCGGTTGGCGAGCCCTTGTATCAGGACGTCACCACTGCCCTGGCCGAGGCGTGGCCGCAGGACGTTGCGACGCCGAAGGTCATCGGCGGCCGCTACGGGCTGTCGTCCAAGGAGTACACGCCGGCAATGGCCAAGGCTGCTCTGGACGAATTGGGCAGATCGCAACCCAAGCGCCATTTCACGGTGGGGATTGTCGATGACGTCACGCGTCTGTCGCTGACCCTGGACGAGAGCTTCGACGTCGAGCCCGAGGACATCACCTGCGCGGTGTTCTACGGACTGGGCGCGGACGGCACCGTGGGCGCGACGAAGAACTCAGTGAAGATCATCGGCGAGAGCACGCCGCTTCATGCGCAGGGCTACTTCGTCTACGACAGCAAGAAGTCCGGCGCGATCACCATATCGCACCTGCGCTTCGGACCCAACCCGATCCAGTCGACCTATCTGATCAGCCGGGCGGACTTCGTCGCCTGCCACCAGTTCGAGTTCATGGAGAAGCTCGACGTGCTGGCGCTGGCGCGTCCGGGCGCCACATTTCTGCTGAACAGCCCTTACGGACCCGATGCCGTCTGGGACAAGCTTCCGCGCGAGACGCAGGAACAGATTCTCGACAAGAAGCTCAAGATGTACGTGGTCGACGCGCTGTCGGTGGCGAAGGAGGCCGGTCTCGCGGGACGCATCAACACCGTCACCCAGGCCTGCTTCTTCGCCATTTCCGGGATCCTGCCGCGCGATGAAGCGATCGAGAAGATCAAGGCGTCGATCCGCAAGACCTACGGCAAGCGCGGAGAAACCGTGCTGAGCCGGAACTTCGCGGCGGTGGACCAGTCGCTCGCGGCACTGCACGAGGTGAAGGTGCCCGGCCGGGCCGACTCGACGCTGCGCCGCCGGCCCGTGGTGCCCAGCGTGGCCCCGGATTTCGTCCAGCGGGTGACCGCCATGATGCTCGACGGCAGGGGCGACCTGCTGCCGGTATCAGCCTTGCCGGTCGATGGTACGTTTCCCACTGCAACCTCGCAGTGGGAGAAGCGCAGCATCGCCCACGAGATTCCGATCTGGGATGCCGAGCTCTGCACGCAATGCGCCCTGTGCCCGCTCATGTGTCCGCACGCGGCCATCCGCATGACCGTGTATCCCCCGGAACAGTTGAAAGGCGCGCCGGAAGGCTTCAAGAGCGTGCCCTGGCGGAGCAAGGAGGGCGACGGACTTGCCGGCTGGGCGTACACGCTGCAAGTGGCGCCCGACGACTGCACTGGCTGTGGCGTCTGCGTAGACATCTGCCCGACGCGCAGCAAGGAGATGGTGAAGCACAAGGCCATCAACATGGCCCCCAAGCTCGATCACGTCGAAGCCGAGCGGCGCAACTACGACTTCTTCCTCGCGTTGCCCGAGACACGTCCGTCGTTCGACAAGGTCGATCTGCTCAAAGGCTCGCAACTGCGGATGCCGTTGTTCGAGTACTCCGGGGCCTGTGCCGGCTGCGGCGAGACTCCGTACGTGAAGCTGCTGTCCCAGCTCTTTGGCGATCACATGCTGGTGGCCAACGCCACCGGCTGCTCGTCGATCTACGGCGGCAACCTGCCCTCCACGCCGTGGGCGCAGAACCGCGACGGCCAGGGCCCCGCGTGGGCAAACAGCCTGTTCGAGGACAACGCCGAGTTCGGACTGGGCATGCGCCTGGCGCTGGACGCGCAACGTGACCTGGCGCACGTGCTCGTGCGCGAACTGAGCGCGGAGATCGGTGCGGACCTGTCGACGGCATTGCTCGAAGTGCCGCAGGAGTCCGAACAGGAGATTCGCGAGCAGCGCGAACGCGTGAAGCAGCTCAAGGCCATCCTGTCGCGATCAACCTCTCCGCGGGCGCAGCAACTGCTCGCGGCGGCCGACACCCTCGTCACACGCAGCGTATGGATTGTCGGTGGCGATGGCTGGGCCTACGACATCGGCTATGGCGGCCTCGACCACGTCCTCGCCTCCGGGCGGAACGTGAACATCCTGGTGCTGGACACCGAGGTCTACAGCAACACCGGCGGGCAGGCTTCCAAGTCCACCCAGCGCGGCGCAGTGGCGAAATTCGCCGCGGCAGGAAAGGCTTCGGGCAAGAAGGACCTGGGCATGATCGCCATGGCCTACGGCAACGTCTACGTGGCCCAGGTGGCAATGGGTGCGAATCCGGTGCAAACGGTGCGCACGTTCAAGGAAGCGGCATCCTGGCCGGGGCCTTCGCTGATCATCGCCTACAGCCAGTGCATCGCGCACGGAATTGACATGGCCACCGGCATGAGCCACCAGCGCGACGCGGTGAAGAGCGGCTACCTGACCCTTTATCACTATGATCCGCGCCTTGGCATGCACGGCGCGGATCTTCCGCTCAAGCTCGACTCGCGCAAACCGACGATCCCCGTCGAGCAGTTCACGATGAAGGAGGGCCGTTACGCCATGCTCGCGCAGGCCGATCCGGCGCGGGCGAAGTTGCTGGCGAAGGTGGCGCAGACTGCGGCCGACTCGCGGTGGCAACTCTACGAGCAGATGGCCGGAGTGCATCGCCATGTGCACGATGACTACGAACGCGACGAAAGCAGCGGCGCGGAGGCTGCCACGGCGCCCGCGCCCGGCGCCAAGGGGGTAGAACAATGAGCGTCGATCTACGCACGCGGTACCTGGGGCTCGAGCTCAAGAATCCGATCGTGGCCGCGGCTTCGCCGATGACGAATTCGATCGACCGTCTCCAGCGGCTGGAGGACGCAGGCGTGGCGGCCGTGGTGCTGCCTTCGCTGTTCGAGGAGCAGATCGAGCACGAAGAAATGGCCACTTTCAATCTGATGCTGTCGGGAACCGAGCTGTCGCCTGAGGCGCAGGGTTTCTTTCCCGAAATGCAGAGCTACAACACCGGTCCAGACAGTTACCTGAAGAGGATCGGCGAGGCGAAGCGGGCACTCTCGGTTCCGGTGATCCCGAGCCTCAACGGGCACACGCCGGGCGGCTGGACGCAAATCGCGAAGCAACTGGAGCAAGCCGGCGCCGACGCGATCGAGCTGAACATCTACTTCCTCGCGACCGACCTCGAGGACACCAGCACCGAAATCGAGCAACGGTACATCGATCTGGTGGCCTCGGTCCGCAACATCGTATCGATACCGATCGCGGTGAAGGTCGCCCCCTATTTCAGCGCCATGGCGAACATGGCGGCGCGGCTGGCGGAGGCCGGCGCGTCCGGGCTGGTGCTGTTCAACCGCTTCGTGCAGCCCGACATTCTTCTCGACGAGCTCGAGGTCGCGCCGCATCTCGTGCTCTCCACCTCCGACGAGTTACGCCTGGCGCTGCGCTGGATCGCCATCCTGCGCGGTCGCGTCCGCGCCAGCCTCGCGGCCACCGGTGGAGCGCATACCCCGGAAGACGTTCTGAAACTGCTCCTGGCAGGCGCCGATTGCGTCATGCTCGCCAGCAGCCTGTTGCGTCAGGGCCCGAACCATGTTTCGGCACTGGTGAGCAGCGTGGAGAAATGGCTCGCCGAGCGCGAATACGTCTCGGTGGAGCAGATGAAGGGCTCGCTCAGCCAGCAGGCGTGCCCGGACCCCGCAGCCTTCGAGCGCACGAATTACATGAAGGCGCTGACCTCGTATACCGGCGAGCACGCATAGCGAGGGTACCAGGAAGCCACGGGGACGCCGTCCGAATCATCTTTGTCTACGGCCGCTCAGGGGGCTGAAACCGCTCGTGCCCGGTGGCGTTGTGTCCTGCGGGCCACCCCGAGAGGATTGGGGCACAATTCGAAGATTGCGTGGGCCGGGCGCACCGTTCCGGCCCTGGTAATCGTCACGAGGACCATTCGATGGCCGCGATCAAGCAGGAAGACTTCATCCAGAGCGTCGCCGACGCACTCCAGTTCATCTCCTATTACCACCCCGTGGACTTCATCCGGGGCCTGCGCGCCGCCTACGAGATGGAAGAATCGCCGGCGGCGAAGGATGCGCTGGCGCAGATCCTGATCAATTCGCGGATGTCGGCGGAGGGCCACCGTCCGGTCTGCCAGGACACCGGCACCGCGATCGCCTTCCTGCGCGTGGGGATGAACGCTCGCTGGGACACGAAGCTCACGATCGAGGAGATGGTGAACGAGGGCGTGCGGCGTGCCTACACGAATCCCGAGAACGTGCTGCGCAACTCGATCGTGAGCGATCCCGACGGCAAGCGCGTCAACACGGGCGACAACACCCCGGCGGTGACGCACGTGGAGCTCATGCCGGGAGACAAAGTCGAAGTGATCGTGGCGGCGAAGGGCGGCGGCTCCGAGAACAAGTCGAAGTTCGCGATGCTGCTGCCCAACGCCAGCGTCGTGGACTGGGTGCTCGAGCAGGTCCCGACCATGGGGGCCGACTGGTGTCCACCGGGAATGCTCTCGATCGGAATCGGAGGCACGCCCGAGAAGGCGATGCTCATGGCGAAATGGGCGATGATGGAGCCGCTCGATATCCACGAGCTCAAAGCGCGCGGTCCATCGAGCCGTGCGGAAGAGCTGCGTCTCGAACTCTACGGGAAAGTGAACGCGCTGGGCATCGGTGCGGCCGGCCTCGGCGGTCTCACCACCGTGCTCGACGTCAAGGTCGTCGACTATCCCACCCACGCCACCTCGAAGCCGGTTGCGCTGCTGCCGAACTGCGCGGCCACGCGCCACATCCATTTCGTGCTGGACGGCAGTGGACCGGCGCAGTTCGATCCGCCAAGTCTCGACGAATGGCCGGTGCTCGCGCTCGATTTCTCGTCGAGCCGTCGCGTCGACCTGGACACGCTTACCCGCGACGACGTCGCGAAGTGGAAGGCGGGTGAACGATTGCTGCTGTCGGGGAAGCTGCTGACCGGGCGCGACGCTGCGCACAAGCGAATCGCGGACATGATGGCAAAAGGGGAGAAGCTGCCGGTCGATTTCCGCAATCGGTTCATCTACTACGTCGGTCCCGTCAATCCCGTTCGCGACGAGGCGGTGGGTCCCGCGGGGCCTACGACGTCTTCGAGGATGGACCGGTACGTCGATGCGATGCTCTCCCAGCTCGGCCTGATCGGCATGGTCGGGAAGTCGGAGCGCGGCGCCACCGCGATCGAGGCGATCAAGAAGCATCGCGGGGTGTACTGCATCGCCATCGGTGGGGCGGCATATCTCGTGTCCAAGGCGATTCGCGGCTCGAAGGTGCTCGCGTTCCCCGACCTAGGGATGGAAGCGATCTATGAGTTCGAGGTGCGCGACATGCCGGTCACCGTAGCGGTCGATTCGTCCGGCGATGCCGTCCACAAGTCCGGCCCGCGCGAGTGGCGGATCAAGATCGGCAAGATTCCGGTCACCGCGTAGATTGCCGATGCGATTGGGGATGTACCCCAGGTTGCGAATTCCCCTGCTGCGATGGAGGAGTCTGAAAGCCGGACTCCAGCACGGGTTGCGTTTCCTCCCCCACCCGTTTGATCTGAATCAAGGGCCCCGACCCCGGCCCGACGCAGCATCGGGGCTGCAGGCTCGTCGGCGGCTGCCGGCGATTGGCGGGAGGGGTCACGATCCAGCAGAGTGTTTTGTAAGGCCCGGGCGTCGTGTCGGGTGCAGAGTCGGGCGCCGTGCGGAGCACGCGTGCCGGGGAACAATAAGGAGAAGAGCATGCCATCAGGCACAAGCGCGCGCGCCAAGCGCGCTGCAGGCGGTAAGCGGGGCGTCGCATTGCTGCACGACCCACTGCGCAACAAGGGGACCGCGTTCACGGACGCCGAGCGCGACGTGCTCGGACTGCGGGGTCTGCTGCCGCCGGGCGTGCTGACCCAGGATCAACAGGTGGCGCGCGTCCTGGAGAACCTGCGCCGGCAGTCCGATCCGCTGGACAAGTTCATCAGCCTCAATGGGCTGCACGACCGGAACGAATCGCTGTTCTTCCGGGTCGTGCTCGAAAACCCCGACGAGATGATGCCGATCATCTACACCCCTACCGTGGGTCTTGCGTGCCAGCGCTACGCGCACATTTTCCAGCGTTCGCGGGGACTGTTCATCTCCGCGGACGATCGCGGTCGGATCGCAGACGTGCTCCGCAACTGGCCGCACAAGAAGGTGGGGATCATCGTGATGACCGACGGCGAGCGGATACTCGGCCTCGGCGATCTCGGGGCGAACGGGATGGGAATTCCGGTCGGCAAGCTTTCGCTCTATACCGCGTGTGCGGGCATCCGGCCGGAGCTCTGCCTGCCGGTGATGCTCGACGTCGGGACCAACAACAAGGCATTCCTGGACGATCCGCTCTATGCGGGGCTGAAGCAGGCGCGCCTGCGCGGAGCCGAGTACGACGCGTTCATCGAGGAGTTCATCACCGCGGCCCAGTCGGTGTTCCCGGGCGTGGTCATCCAGTTCGAGGACTTCGCGAACCAGAACGCCTTCCGGTTGCTCGACAAGTACCGCGATCGGTGTTGCTGCTTCAACGACGACATCCAGGGCACGGCGGCGGTCGCGCTCGCGGGACTCTTTTCGGCGCTGCGCATCACGCGCGGAAAGCTTGCGGACCAGCGGATACTCTTTCTGGGCGCCGGCGAGGCGGCGACCGGGATCTGCAACCTCATCGTCGCGGCAATGGTGAACGACGGAATGGCCGAGTCCCAAGCGCGGAAGCATTGCTGGTTCGTCGATTCGAAGGGCCTCGTGGTGAACAGTCGAACCGATCTCAACGAGCACAAGCGGCACTATGCGCAGGACCACGCGCCGGTGGCCGGTTTTCCGGCCGCGGTCGAGGCACTGAAGCCGACCACGATCATCGGAGTGGCAGCCGTCGGAAAGACGTTCACGCGTGAGGTCCTCGAGACCATGGCGCAGATGAACGAGCGGCCGATCGTATTCGCGCTGTCCAACCCGACCTCCAAGGCCGAGTGCACGGCCGAGGAGGCGTACCGCTGGACGCGTGGACGCGCGATTTTCGCGTGTGGAAGCCCGTTCGATCCGGTCACGCTCGACGGCAAGACTCTCGTGCCGCGCCAGGGAAACAATTCCTACATCTTTCCAGGCGTGGGTCTCGGCCTCATCGCGGCGCGTGCGACCCGTGCGACCGACGCGATGTTCATGGCCGCTGCGCGGGCGCTCACCGACCAGGTCACCGCGGAGGACCTCGCGCAAGGAAGCTTGTACCCGGCGCTGTCGCGGATAAGGGACGTGTCCGCGCAGATCGCTGCGGCCGTGGTCAAAGTGGCGGTCGCGGAGGGAGTGGCGGGCGTCAAGCGGCGCGCGAGGCTGATCCCTTTCGTGAAAGCGCAGATGTACGACCCGAGCTATACGAGCTACATCTAGGCGCGTCGGGTCGCAGTGGCACTGCACAAGATCAGAGCGGGCCTGGATATTCCCATCGCAGGCGATCCGGTCCAGCGTGTCGATGTTGCTGTCGCGCCGACCCGGGTTGCCCTGCTCGGTGCGGACTATCCGGGGCTCATGCCAACGATGCTCGTGGCGCCGGGCGACCAGGTGCGGCGCGGGGAAGCGTTGTTTCGCGACAAGGCTTTCCCGGAAGTCCAGTTCACTGCGCCGGCCAGTGGACGCATAGCGGCGATTCATCGCGGCCCGAAGCGTGCGCTCGTCTCGGTGGTCATCGATCTGTCCGATGCCGAGCGTGCGGGGGATTCCAGCCGTGCAAGGGCGCTTGACAGCTACACAGGCGCGAGGCCGGAAGCGCTGGCACCCGAGGCCGTGCGCCGGCTGCTCGTCGAGTCGGGCATGTGGACGGCGCTTCGCACCCGACCTTTCAGTCGCGTTCCGGATCCTGCCTCGTCGCCGCGGGCGCTGTTCGTGACCGCGATGGACACTCATCCGCTTGCGCCGGCCGTGGAGGTGGCGCTCGCCGGGCGAGAGGTCGACTTCGCCGCAGGGGTTACGGCGCTTGCCAAGCTCACCGTGGGCCCGACCTACGTGTGCGTCGGTGTCGGCTCGCCGCTCGCAACCCCATCGGGAGCGACCGTCCGGCGCGAGGAGTTTTCGGGACCGCATCCTGCCGGAACCGCCGGCGTTCACATCAACGTGCTCGACCCGGTGATTCGCGGCAAGACCGTCTGGCACATCGGATATCAGGACGTCGCCGCAGTCGGACACCTCGTCCTGACGGGTCAACTCGATACGCGACGGGTTGTCTCGCTCGCCGGTCCGGGCGTCCTGCGACCTCGACTACTGGCGACCCGTGTCGGCACGGCGACGGACGAGCTCGTCGCGGGCGAGCTCGCCCCGGGCGCGCAACGCGTCGTTTCCGGTTCGGTGCTGGGAGGGCGTACCGCCCACGGCGATGCCGAGGGCTACCTCGGAAGGTTTCACAACCAGGTGACCGCGCTACCGGAAGGCTCGCAACGCGAGTTCCTCGGCTGGCTTTTGCCCGGGTTGGGCAAATTTTCGATCACCAATGCCTTTGCCTCATCGCTCGGACGCGTCCGCAAGTACGCCTTCACGACGAACACGAACGGTTCGCCGCGCGCGCTCGTTCCGATCGGTACCTACGAAGCGGTGATGCCCATGGACATCGAACCGACGTTCCTGATCCGCGCGCTGGTGACCGGCGACGCGGAGGAGGCCGAATCACTCGGCTGCCTGGAACTCGACGAGGAGGATCTGGCGCTGTCGACTTTCGTCTGCTCGGCGAAGAACGAATACGGTCCGATGCTGCGCGAGATCCTCGAGCGCATCGCGAGGGAATACTGATGAGCCTTCTCCGGCGCGTGCTCGACGGCCAGCGGAAGCGGTTCGAGGAAGGCGGGTCGCTCGAGCGCCTCGGCGCGCTGTACGAGGCGGTCGACACCTTCTTCTACACGCCGCCCGACGTCACGCGGACCACGGCCCACGTGCGCGATGCCTTGGATCTGAAGCGCATGATGATCGTGGTCGTGGTCGCGCTCATGCCCTGCACCCTGTGGGCGATGTACAACGCGGGCCTGCAGGCGAATCTCGCGCTCGACCCGGCAAAGGTCGCCGAGCTTGCCGGCTGGCGACACAGCGTGATCAGTTGGCTGGGCGTGGGCAATTCACCCGACAGCCTGGTGGCCAACTTCGTTCACGGTGCGCTCTATTTCCTCCCGCTGTATGCCGTGACGATGGCGGCCGGGGGAATGTGCGAAGTGGGATTCGCCATGGTTCGCCGGCACCCGATCAACGAGGGATTCTTCGTGACCGGTCTCATCTTCCCGCTGATCCTGCCGCCCACGACACCCCTTTGGCAGGCCGCGTTCGGAATCATCTGGGGGGTGGTGATCGCGAAGGAAGTATTCGGCGGAACGGGAATGAACATTCTCAACCCTGCGCTTGTCGCGCGCGCGGCAGTGTTCTACGCCTATCCGGCGCAGATCACCGGCGACAAGGTGTGGGTAGCGATGCCGCAGGCGCTGACGGTCGATGGCTATAGCGGGGCAACCATTCTCGGGCAGGCGCGCCATCTCTCCGGGTCGTTCGCCGATCAGGGGTTCTCGTGGTGGAATGCGTTCATCGGGCTGGAGCCCGGTTCGCTGGGCGAGACTTCCGCGCTCATGTGCCTGCTGGGCGCGGTTCTTCTGCTATGGACCAAGGTCGCCTCCTGGCGAAACATGGCCGGTGTGGCGCTCGGAACCATCGTTATGGCACAGATCTTCAACTGGACGGGCTCGACCACCAATCCGGGATTCGAAATTCCTTTCTGGTGGCACATGGTGCTCGGAGGCTGGGCCTTCGGAACGGTCTTCATGGTGACGGATCCGGTCACCTCGGCTTTCACGGACACCGGAAAGTGGATCTACGGTTTCATGATCGGCGTGCTGGTCGTGCTGGTCCGGGTCGTCAATCCCGCCTATCCCGAGGCGATGATGCTGGTGATCCTCTTCATGAACGTGTTCGCGCCGCTCATCGATTACTACGTGGTGAAGGGCAATCAGCGTCGGAGGCTCAAGCGTCGTGCAGGTTAATTCGATCCGCTACACGCTCCTGTTCGCCACGGCCGTCTGCCTGGTGTGCTCGATGCTCGTAGCAAGCGCGACGGTGCTGCTGCGCGACCGCCAGCACGCGAACCAGCTCCTGTACCTGCAGAGAAACGTCCTGCAAGCCACCGGACTACTGAAGCCCGGCGAGCAGATGTCGGACCGCGAGGTCGTCGCTCTCTTCGAGCGCAGCATTCGCATCCGCCTCGTCGATCTGAAAACGGGCGACTACGTCGAAAATCCCCCGGTCGAGCCGTCCCGCTACGATCAGCGGCGTGCACGAGCCGATCCTTCCCAGAGCCGCGAGGCGCCGCCCAACCTGTCGCAGATCAAGCGCCTTCCGAATCTCGCGACGGTTGCGCTCGTAATCAAGGATGGAAAGCCCGTGCAGGTCGTGCTCCCGATCGAGGGCATCGGGCTCTACGGCACGCTGTACGGATTCGTCGCGCTCGATCGCGACCTCACGACGATTCGCGGCCTCGCCTTTTACGAAAATCGCGAGACACCCGGACTCGGCGGTGAGGTGGACAATCCGAAGTGGAAGGCAGAGTGGCCGGGCCGCAAGGCATTCGACGAGGCAGGAAAGATTCGCATCTCGCTCAAGAAAGGCGGGGGCGTCGGGCCTGCGGAGAAAGAGCCATATGAAGTCGACGCGCTTTCCGGTGCCACCATCACCAGCAACGGCGTGACGCGGATGCTCCACTTCTGGCTGGGTGAGAACGGCTTCGGACCGTATCTGGCGAAGACCCGCGCGCGAGGGGGGCTGTGAGGATGCTCGGATGGCTCAAGACCCGCGAAGGAGCGGCGCTCACCGATCCGCTGCTGAAGAACAATCCGATCGGCCTGCAGATGCTCGGCATCTGCTCGGCGCTCGCCGTCACGACGCGCATGGACAAGGCGCTGGTGATGGCGTTGAGCCTGACACTGGTGGCGGGCGTTTCCAGTTTCCTCGTCAGCCTGATTCGCAACTACACGCCCTCCAGCATCCGCATCATCGTGCAGCTCGCCATCATTTCGTCGCTCGTTATCGTGGTGGACCAGGTCCTCAAGGCCTATCTCTACGAGATCAGCCTTTCGCTCTCGGTCTACGTCGGTCTGATCATCACGAACTGCATCGTGCTCGGTCGCACCGAGGGTTTCGCGATGCAGAACCCGCCGCTCATCAGTCTGATCGACGGCGTCGGAAACGGCCTCGGCTACGGGGCGGTGCTGCTGATCGTCGGATTCATCCGTGAGTTTCTCGGCACCGGCCGGATACTCGGCCATCAGGTGCTGCCGCTTGTCAGCGAGGGCGGCTGGTTCTATCCAAACAGCATGTTCCTGCTGGCGCCCGCGGCCTTCTTCATCATCGGCTTCATGATCTGGTTTCTGCGCATCTGGAAGCCCGAGCAGCAGGAGAAGGACTGATGGAGCACTACCTCGCCATCGCGGTCAAATCGATCTTCATCGAGAACATGGCGCTCGCGTTCTTTCTGGGCATCTGCTCGTTTCTCGCGTGCTCGCGGCGGGTGGAAACAGCGCTCGGTCTGGGCGTCGCGGTGGTGTTCGTTCAGACGCTCACGCTGCCGTTGAACAACCTCATCCTGCAACACCTGCTCAAAGAGGGCTCGCTCGCCTGGATCGATCCGAGTTTCGCCGGTCTCGATCTCACCTTCCTCGCCTTCATCGTGTTCATCAGCACGATCGCGGCGGCGGTTCAGATCGTCGAGATGACGCTCGACCGGTATTTTCCGGCGCTCTACACGTCCCTGGGCGTGTTCCTGCCGCTCATCGCGGTCAACTGCGCGATTCTCGGTGGCTCGCTGTTCATGGTCGAGCGCGACTACACTTTCCCCGAGAGCGTCGTCTTCGCGGTGGGCTCGGGTTCGGGCTTTCTGCTGGCGATCGTCGGGTTTGCGGCGATACGCGAGAAGATGCGCTACGGAAATCCCCCGAAAGGTCTCCGCGGACTGGGCATCGCGTTTATCGCGACCGGGCTCATGTCGATCGGCTTCATGATGTTCGCCGGAATTCAGCTATAGGGGCAGAAGAATGCCTGTGAATGTGGCTTCGTTCGATGCAACGGGTGTGCGGGAAAAACCCCTTTTCACGAACAAGGGGGAGACCCCCTTGTATATCCCCCAATTCGAACCAGGGGCGCGCCCCTTGTATATCCCCTCGGGCGCGCGCGTAGACCCTTACGGCGCCTCATCACGATGAAAGCTCTATGACACCGATCGTCATGGGCACCACGATGTTCACCATTGTCATCATGGCATTGGTGGGGATCCTGCTGTGGGCGCGGGCGAAGCTTGTCCCGTCCGGTCTGGTGCGCATCGTGATCAACGAGGACGCCACCAAGGCGCTGCAGGTCGCCCCAGGCGGAACTCTGCTTTCGACGTTGGCGGAAAAGAGCCTGCTCATTCCGTCCGCCTGCGGAGGGAAGGGCACGTGTGGGCTTTGCAAAGTCACGGTACATGGCGGCGGTGAGCTGCTGCCGATCGAGAAGAGCTACCTCACGCGCCGCGAGGCCGAGCACGGGACGCGACTCGCCTGCCAGGTGAAGGTGAAAAGCGACCTGCAGCTGGAGGTTCCACCCGAGCTCTTCGACCTGCGCCGCTGGCGGGCGAAGGTCGTCTCGAACGTCAGCGTCGCCGACTTCATCAAGGACATGGTCGTGGAGCTGCCCGCAGGCATGGAGGTACCGTACAAAGCAGGGCAGTACGTCCAGTTCCGGTGTCCCGCGCACACCGTTGAATACAAGGATTTCGACATCGCGCCCCAGTTTCGCAAGAGCTGGGACCGGGACAAGCTCTGGCGTCACCGTTCGGTGTGCACCGAGCCGGTCGAGCGCGCCTACTCGATGGCGAGCTATCCCCTGGAGAAGGGCATCCTCAAATTCG
>JBAVOG010000065.1:0-9103 GCA_049691875.1 Burkholderiales bacterium
TGAATGGCCCGAACGATACGTTCGGAAACTGCAACGAGAACCCGCCGAGCCCCAACAACTGGCGGCGCTACCGCTATCGCGTCTACGAGACGGTCATTCCGATGCGCAACATGATCTGGGGCACTCAGCCAGGCGTCGAGTATGCAGGCGGAGGGGGTTGAGATGGCCAAGCCGAACCACATGCAGACACGGGAACCAGTCACCATGGAAACTCGCGCATTGCTCGGCGCCGGCCGCGACCGGCGCCTGATCACACCGCCCAAGGCCGAGCGCGGCGTGGTGGTCTTCATCGCGCTCATCGTGCTGGTCGCGATGACGCTGGCCGGGCTGGCGGTGATGCGCTCCTCGAACACCGCGATTCTCACCGCGGGCAACCTGTCGTTCAAGCAGGGCTCCGTGCTTGCGGGCGACGCCGGACTCGAGCGGGGGATCGTCGACTTTCTCCGGGATGCGACAACCGGAGCCGCAACGCTGGAACAGGACGTACCCCTGAAGGGCTATTACGCGACCTGGTACGACGGCGATCCGACGCTGGGCAAGACCTTCGACCCCATCACGTGGCCTGACTGGGACAAGCCGACCCTGCGGGGATCGGCAGGCAAGGATGCCGCGGGCAACACCGTCTACTACATCATTCACCGGATGTGCCGGGTCAAAGGTCCGGTGACCCAGGACGACTGTGTCGTCCTGGGCGGGGACCTCGCGTCCAGCTCGAAGGGTGGCGGGCAATACGGCGAAAAGGCGATCAAGGATGCATCCAGGCCTTATTTCCGGCTGACCGCCCGGATCGAAGGACCCAAGCAGACCATAAGCTACGTGCAGTCGATGATCTACTAGATCGAATCAAAGGACGGAATCTTTCCAGTGTCCAGGAGACCTCTCATGATACTCAAGCCTCGTAAACAGACCGCGCGCGGCAGCCTCATCAGGCGGCTCATCGCCGGCGCGACGCTTGCGACATTCGTTGCGACGCCGCCCTCGGCGCTGGCCGCAATCACCGACATCTCGAACGCGCCGATCTCGAGCTCGGCGACGACGACCATTCCGCCGAACATCCTGTTCATCCTCGACGCATCGGGCAGTATGGACAGCGAGTACATGCCGGATTCGGCGAGCAGCTTCAGCGGCGACATCGGCGGGAAGAGCCATCTCTGCAACACGATCTACTACAACCCGAACATCAGCTACGTGCTGCCGAAGAACTCGGACGGCACGGACTTCACGGCGCCGAGCTTCACCAGCGCGCCGAACGACGGGTTCCCGTCGAATAGCCCGAGCGGCTCCTCCAATCTGAGCAGCAGCTTCAAGCCGAACTCGAGCTCCTCGTCCGAGCCGGCTTACTACTACAATTGGACGCCCAACACCGCGGGCGTGCTGCCGGACAACAACGATTGCAACCGGAACGACAGTTCCAGTTTCCCGCACGTCGATGCGACCGGGAACGGAACGTGGACCAAGGTCCGCATCGCCGCGGCCGAGCGGCAGAACTTCGCGAACTGGTACAGCTTCTACCGCACGCGGCTGATGATGATGAAGACGTCGTCGGGGCTCGCGTTTGCCGGCCTGAACGACACCTTCCGGATCGGCTTCATCACGATCTGCCCGGACGGCTCGAGCTGCGACAGCGACACCGCGCTCGTGCAGGTGAAACCCGCGCACTATCTGAAGATCGACAACTTCACCCCGACTCATAAGAAGGCGTGGTTCGACAAGTTCTACGCCCAGCTGGGCGCTTCCTTCACGCCGCTGCGCCAAGCGCTCGCGCGCGCCGGACGGCACTTCGCCGGCAAGACCGACGGCATCAACAACGGCATGCCGGACGACCCGGTCCAGTACTCCTGCCAGCAGAATTTCGCGATCCTGACCACTGACGGCTACTGGAACTACGGCCGCGGCAAGCAGCTGAACGGCTCCACCGACATCGGCGCGCAGGACCAGAACCTCGGTCTGACGCCGCGCCCGATGTTCGACGGAGGGCCCGTCAGCACCACGACCGTCACCACGACTCTCGAGGAGCGCTACAGGAGCCGCAGCAGCGGAGCGCCCAACAGCGCGACCTGCTCCGCGCAGGGCAAGGTCAGAGCGACTTACGAGACGCGGACGGTGACGACCACGACCACGGTCGACCAGACGGGTGGCACGAGCACAAACACTTCGACGCAAAGCACTGGGTCCACGAACACTTGCGCAGCAAGCACGACGAACTCCTGGACGACGCTTAGCTCGACCGTCGGTACCCCGACGACCGCGAACTCCGGCGGGACGGCGAACACCCTCTCCGACGTGGCGGAGTACTACTACCGCACCGACCTGCGCCCGACGGGCTCGCTCAACGCCTCCGGCGTCGACGTGAGCAAGGACAACGTGCCGCAGGCAGGCACCGGCGTCGAGGACGACAAGGCGCGTCACCAGCACATGACGACCTTCACCCTCGGCCTCGGCGTCTCGGGACAGCTCACCTTCCAGGAAGACTACAAGACCGCCTCGACCGGCGATTTCGCGAAGATCCGCGCCGGCCAGTTGGGCTGGCCGGACCCGAATCCGGGCTCGCCGAACAGCGCGTCGAACGCCGAGAACCTCGCGCGGATCGACGACCTGTGGCATGGCGCGGTCAATGGCCGGGGCGCCGCTTATAGCGCCACCGATCCGGTGACGCTCGCGGTCGCGCTCAAGACGGCGCTCTCGGCGATCCAGGCCAAGCTCTCGTCGGGTGCCGCGGCGGCGACCTCGAGCCTCGAGCCGACGGTCACCGACCGGCTGGCGTTCACGCCGACCTACGTGACGGCGGACTGGACCGGCGAGGTGGAGGCGTTCCAGATCAATCTCGCCACCGGCGCGCTCGTGCAACCGCGCGTGTGGTCCGCTCGCGAGAAGCTCGACCTCAAGATCAAGGCCGCCTGCGACACGCGCAACATCTATCTCTACCAGAAGGGCGCGACCTCCGGCAGCGTGACGACGAACCTCGTTGACTTCACCCTCGGCACCACGAAGTGCGACACCGGCGGCAATCCGACCATTCCGCTGGCGGACGGCATCACCGGCACGGCCGACCTTGCGCTGCTGAAACCGGCCAACCTGACCTCGCTCACCCAGTGGGGATTGATGACCGACGGCACGAGCGGCACGGTCGATCAGCGCTCGCTCATCGGCGGTTCGGGCCTCATCAACTACCTGCGTGGCCAGCTCGGCATGGAAGGGTTCGCGCCGAATGACGCCAACAAGCTTTACCGCTCGCGCAAGCACGTGCTCGGCGACATCGTGAACTCGACGCCGGTCTACGTGCGCACGCCCTACTTCGACTACACCGACCCGGGATACGCGGCATTCAAATCCGCAAACACCAACCGCACGCCGATGGTGCTCGTCGGCAGCAATGCCGGGATGTTCCACGCGTTCGCCGGCTACGACGACGCGATCACCGGCGGCGAGGAGCTCTGGGCGTACGTGCCGCGCATGGTGCTGCCGAATCTCTACAAGATCGCTGACACCAACTGGGCCAACCTGCACGAGTACACGGTCGATGCAACCGCGACCGTCGGAGACGTGAACCTCGGCACGACGGCGACCCCCGACTGGCGGACCGTCGCGGTCGTCGGCCTGAACAAGGGCGGTCGGGGCTATTTCGCCCTGGACGTGACCGATCCGAACTCGCCGAAGGCGCTCTGGGAGTTCACCCTGCCCCCGGGCGCGACGGCCGGCTCCTGCTCCGCACCGGACAACTCGTCCGACTGCGATATCGGATTCAGCTACGGCAATCCGGTGATCAGCAAGCTCGAGGACGGGACGTGGGTCGTGTTCGTCACTTCGGGGCTCAACAACGTGAGCCCGGGTACCGGGGAAGGCTACCTGTACGTGCTCGACGCCAAGACTGGCAGCTGGATCCACAAGATTCCGACCGGCAAGGGCAACACGACCACGCCGAGCGGCCTCACGAAGATCCGCAACTGGGTGGGCACCAACTCGTCGGTGAACAACACCACGGCGCGGGTCTACGGCGTGGACATCCTCGGCAACGTCTTCCGGTTCGACGTGAACGACAAGTTCGGCAAGGGCACGCCGACGTCGCATCTGCTCGCGACGCTTTCGGACGGCACCAATCCGCAGCCGATCACGACGCGCCCCGAGCTCGCCGAGGTCGCTAACGTCCCGTACGTGTACGTGGCGACAGGGCGTTACCTTGCTGCGAACGACGTGACGGATACCCAGGTCCAGAGCCTCTATGCGATCAGCGATCCGCTCGATACGACGACCACCTGGACCAATCCGCGCGCCACGTTCGGACAGGTCCTCATGACCACGACCGGAACGAACCGCTTCGCGCAGTGCGCGGGCTCGAATCCGCTAAACTGCTCCGAGAACGGGGGCTGGTACGCCGACTTGCCGGAAAAGGGCGAACGGACGAACGTGGACATGAAGCTGCAGCTCGGCGCGATCGTCGTGGCGACCAACGTCCCGGCGAACACCGCGTGCGAACCGGGCGGCACGAGCTACATCAACGCGTTCAACTTCAAGACCGGTCTTGCCGCAGAAGGCACGGGCGTTCCCGTCGGGAAGCTGTTCTCGAGCGCGCTCGCGGTCGGCATCAACATCATCCGGCTGCCGAACGGCAAGGTGGTGGTGGTCGGCATGGACGCGAGCGGCACGCCGCAGGTCGCCGACGTCAATCCCTTCAAGCAGGGGGTCGAAGGGAAGCGCATCACGTGGCGGGAGATCTCCGACTGACGGAGAAACGCTGAAGGCCAGGGGCCCGCGTGGACCGATAGGTCTCCGCGGGCCCTTTTTCGTGCGAGTCGTGCGAGGATTGGCGAACATGAACCCTGACACCCGCTCTGCAGCTCCGGCACACCGCCACAACGTGACGGCGATGCGGTTCGCGATAGCCTTCGCCACGTCAATGGTCCTGCACGCGAGCGTGGTGATCGCCGCCGCGGTTGAACCTGCGAAGCCGGCGGCTGCCCCTGCCAAGCCAGTGGTCGGGTCCGCGGACCCGGTCTATTACAAGCGCTCGCAGCTTGAGGCGCGTCCGTACATCGTGACCAAGGTGGATCCGGCATTCCCCATTGGCGGCCCGCCCACCGGCGGCAAGGCGCGCATCCGGCTGTTCATCAACGAGCGCGGATTCGTCGATCGGGTGACCGTCGTGGAATCCGCGGCCTCCGCCAAGTTCGGCGAGGCCGCCGCGGACGCGTTCCGGAAAGCGCAGTTCGAGCCGGGGAAGCTCAAGGGCGTGGCAGTGAAGAGCCAGGTCCTGATCGAGGTGGACTTCCCTTCGTTGCTGCCGCCGGGCGTGAAGTAGCACAGCCGGCGCCGCAGACCACCCCCCTCGCCACGCCTACGTCGTGGCGTGCAGCCCCTTCGGCAGCGGGAAGCTGACGTGCTCCTCGACACCCTTCAGCGGCTGCACGCGGGTGGCGCCGAGCGTGCGCAGGCGCTCGATCACTTCCTGTACCAGCACTTCGGGCGCCGATGCGCCGGCGGTGAGCCCGACGCGGCGCTTGTCCACGAGCCACGCGGGGTCGAGATCTTCCGCCTTGTCGACCATGTACGCGGGCACGCCCATGTTCGCCGCCACTTCGCGCAGCCGGTTGGAATTGGAGCTGTTCGGCGATCCGACCACGATGACGACATCGGTTTGCGGAGCCAACAGCTTCACGGCATCTTGGCGGTTCTGCGTCGCGTAGCAGATGTCGTCCTTCTTCGGACCGATGATTCCCGGGAACCGGCGCCGCAGCGCCGCGACGATCGCCGCGGCGTCGTCGACTGAGAGCGTGGTCTGGGTGACGTAGGCGAGCTTCGCGGGATTCCGTACCGCGAGTCGCGCAACGTCGTCGATGTTCTCGACCAGATACATCCCTCCCGTGGACTGTCCCATCGTGCCTTCGACCTCCGGATGCCCCCGATGGCCGATCATGACGACCTCGCGGTCTTCGGCGCGCCGCTTGGCAAGCTCGACGTGCACCTTCGTGACCAGCGGGCAGGTGGCGTCGAACACGCGCAGGCCCCGGGCCGCGGCCTCCTGCTGCACCGCTCTCGACACGCCATGCGCCGAAAACACCACCGTGGCGCCAGTCGGCACTTCCGCAAGCTCTTCCACGAACACCGCGCCCTTCGCGCGCAATCCGTCGACCACGAAGCGGTTGTGCACGATCTCGTGCCGGACGTAGATCGGCGCGCCGTGCATCTTCAGGGCCCGCTCCACGATTTCTATTGCGCGGTCGACTCCGGCACAGAATCCGCGCGGATTGGCGAGTATCACTTCCATGAGGCCGATTCTAGACCTTTCGCCGCGCGGCCAGCAGGGTGTCGAGGATCAGGAGCGCTGCGCCGACCGTGATCGCGGAATCCGCGACATTGAACGCCGGCCAATGCCAGCCGAGCGCGTGGAAATCGAGGAAGTCCACGACCTTGCCGAGCGTCAGCCGGTCGTAGAGATTGCCGATTGCGCCGCCCATGATCAGCGTCAGGCCAGTGCTGAAGAGCCGCTCGCTCGCATGGCGCCAGAGCAGCACGACGATCACCACCGCCGCGGCCACCGTGATCGTGATGAAGAATTCCCGCTGCCACCCCGACGCTCCCGCGAGAAAGCTGAATGCCGCGCCGGTGTTGAACACGAGCACGAGATTGAAGTATCCCGTGACGGGCACGACCTCGCCCGGCACGAGCTGCGACTGAACCAGCACCTTGACCGCCTGATCGAGGACGGCGACCGCGAGCGCGATAGCAACCCACAAACCGACGCGCGGCCACGGCGCGCGCGTCCCCGCAGCGCTCAAGCGAACTCGCGCGGCTCGCCCGCGCCGAACAGATTGGAGCGGCAACGTCCGCACAGCCCCGGATGTTCGGCGTCGGCGCCCACATCGGCACGATAATGCCAGCAGCGCTCGCACTTCTGGTGCGGGCTCGGTGAAGCGCCGACCGATTCGTCCGCCGCCTCGATCGCGCGCGCCTGCGAGGTGATGAGCACGAACCGCAGATCGTCCTCGAGATGGGCGAGCGCGGCGTAGCGCTCGCCCATCGCGTGGACCTCGACCTCGGCCTGGAGGGGCGAGCCGATCTCGCCGGCGGTCCGCAGCCGCTCGAGTTCCTTCAGCACTTCCGCACGAACCTCGCGCACGAGCTTCCAGCGTGGCCGCAGGATTGTCGCATCGGGGATCGCGGGAAGCTCGTGCCACACGTGCTCGAACACGCTCTCGTCCGGGCGCCCCGTCACGATGCCCCATGCCTCCTCCGCCGTGAACGACAGAATCGGCGCCATCAGCCGGAGCAGGCTCTGGGTGATGTGCCAGAGCGCGCTCTGGGCGGAGCGGCGCGCACGCGAATCGGCGGGTGTCGTGTAGAGCCGGTCCTTGAGGATGTCGAGGTAGAAGGCACCGAGGTCCTCTGACGAGAAATTCTGCAGTTTCTGCGCGACGAGATGGAACTCGTAGCGTCCGTAGTGCGCGACGAGCTCGCTCTGGAATTCGGCCACGAGCGCGACCGCGTAACGGTCGATCTCGAGCCACTCGCCGGTTGGCAACGCATGGCGCCCCGGATCGAAATCCGACAGGTTCGCAAGCAGGAAGCGCAGCGTGTTGCGGATGCGGCGATAGCTCTCGACCACCCGCTTCAGGATCTCGTCGGAGATCGAGAGCTCGCCCGAGTAGTCGCTCGCGCCAACCCAGAGGCGCAGGATCTCCGCGCCGAGCGTGCTGGCGACCTTCTGCGGGGCCATGGCATCGCCACGCGACTTCGACATCTTGTGCCCCGCGCTGTCCACCACGAATCCGTGGGTCAGCAACGCGTCATAGGGGGCGCGACCGTCCATCGCGCAAGCGGTGAGGAGGGACGAGTGAAACCAGCCGCGATGCTGGTCCGACCCCTCGAGATAGAGATCGGCCGGCCACTTGAAGCGCTCCGGCTCCCGCCGCATCACCGTGAAATGCGTCGTGCCGGAATCGAACCAGACGTCCAGCGTGTCCGAAAGCTTCGTGTACACGCGCGCATCGACGCCGAAGTCGGCGGCGCTCATCGCGAACCAGGTCTCGATGCCGCCCTGCTCCACGGCCTGCGCAGCGCGCTCGAGAAGCGCGGGCGTGTCCGGATGCAATGCGCCGGTCTCCGTGTGGACGAAGAAGGGGATCGGCACCCCCCAGTTCCGCTGGCGCGACACGCACCAGTCCGGTCGGTTGGCGATCATGCCGTGCAGCCGCGCCTGGCCCCACGCCGGATAGAACTGCGTTGCGCTCACCGCTGCCAGCGCGATCTCGCGCAGCGTGCGGCCGTCCGGCGCCTCGATGTCCATGCCCACGAACCACTGCGTCGTGGCGCGATAGATGATCGGCGTCTTGTGCCGCCAGCAATGCGGATAGCTGTGCCCGACGCGCGCCTGCTTGAGCAGGACGCCGCGCCGGTCGAGCTCGCCGATGATGGTCGCATTCGCGTCCCAGACGAGCTGCCCGCCGACGAGCGGGATCTGCGCGAAGAACCGACCGTCGTTGCCGACCGGGTTTTCGACCGGCAGACTGTACGACCGCCCGACCTCCCAGTCCTCGGCACCGTGCGCGGGCGCGGTATGTACGAGACCGGTACCCGCCTCGAGCGTGACGTGCGCGCCGACGATCACCGGAACGTCGCGCTCGTAGAACGGGTGGCGGAGCCGCAGACCTTCGAGTGCCACGCCCTTGGCCGCCGCGAGCATCTCGCCCTGCAGGCCGAAGCGTGCCAGCGCAGCGGGCGCGAGCTCATCGGCCAAGATCAGCAACCCTTTCGCGGTGCGGATCAGCCGATACTCGAACTCGGGATGCACGCAGACCGCCTGATCGGCAGGCAAGGTCCACGGCGTGGTGGTCCAGATCACTGCATAGGCCATCGCGTCGGGAAGGCTCGCCAGGCCGAAGGCCTGGGCGAGCCGCGCGCGGTCGAGCACCTCGAATGCGACGTCGATCGCATCGGAGGTCCGGTCTTCGTACTCGACCTCGGCCTCGGCCAGCGCCGAGCCGCAGTCGATGCACCAGTTGACCGGCTTCTCGCCGCGGTACAGGAGCCCGGTGGCCAATATTCTGCCCAGCGCGCGCAACTCCTCGGCTTCGGTGCGGAAGCGCATCGTCTGGTACGGCTCGTCCCA
>JBAVOG010000066.1:0-1612 GCA_049691875.1 Burkholderiales bacterium
AACGCCGACCATTTGGTGCTGCGGATCAGCAGTGAATGGGCCGCCTCGTAGAGTGCCGTTCGGGCCAGTTCGTCGCCGCACCGGCTGATGCGGTGTAACGCGACAAACAGGATGAGAAGCGCGCGACAAACAGGATGAGAATCTGGCGTCGCGATTTGTTGATGTTGGCGGCGTTCATTGTCGCGGGCAAGGGGTCTTTTTCAGTCTGATTGTCGCGGCGCGTCAGTGGCGGCGGTGTTGACGGGTGTTGCGTATGAGGCGGGGCGTCCTCGTCCGCGTTTCTTTTCGACGGCGGCGCGTCGCCTGTAGCTGTCGACGTTCATTTCGAAGATGGTTGCGTGATGGACGAGGCGATCGACGGCGGCGAGGGTCATGGCGGGGTCTGGAAAGATCTTTCCCCATTCGCCGAAGGGCTGGTTGGCGGTGATCAGCATCGATCGCCGCTCGTATCGGGCGCTGATGAGCTCGAACAGGACGCTTGTCTCGGCTTGGTCCTTGGCGACGTAGGCGAGATCGTCGAGAACCAGCAGGTGATATCTGTCGAGCCTGTTGATGGCGGCTTCGAGGCCGAGTTCGCGTCGCGCGATCTGAAGCTTCTGGACGAGATCGGTGGTGCGGGTGAAGAGCACCCGCCATCCGTTCTCGATCAGGGCGAGGCCGATGGCGGAGGCGAGATGGCTTTTTCCGGCGCCGGGCGGGCCGAACAGCAGCAGGTTGGCGCCTTGCTCGATCCACCCGTCGCCGCTGGCCGCGGCCATCGCCTGGGCCTTCGAGATCATCGGCACGGCCTCGAACTCGAAGGTATCGAGTGTTTTCCCGGGCAGCAGGCGCGCTTCGGCGAGATGGCGTTCGATGCGCCGGCGGTCGCGTTCGGCCAGTTCATGCTCGGCGAGCGCGGCGAGGAAGCGGGCGGCGGGCCAGCCCTCCTTGTCGGCCTGCCCGGCGATCCGGGGCCAGACAAGCTTGGTGGCGGGCAGACGCAACTCGGTGAGCAGGATGGTGAGCCTTCCGGCGTCGACGGCGGACGTGGGGGCTGGAGCCTTCATGGCGCGTCACCCGCGCCGAGAAGATCGTTGTCGTAGGCGGCGAGCGGCGCCAGACGCACGACGACCGTGGGCAGTTCGGCGCGATCGGGAGAGAACCGCTCGCGGAGCGCCGCCATGTCCGGCAACTGTCCGTCTTGCAGCCCGGCGGACAGCTGGTCGGCCAGCTCGCGCTCGCAGCCGCGTTCGTGAGCCATGGCGAGAAGCTCGACCATGACGCGGCAGGCCTTGCGTTGCGGCCATTGCTCGACAAGCGCCTCGAAGGTCCGCCGGTAGGCGGCGCGCGGGAAGAGCTGGTCGCGATAGACGAGATTGAGCAGCGCCATCGGCTTGCGCCGCAGCGAATGGATCACGTGGCGGTAGTTGACGACGTGGCCATGCTTTCCGCAAGGCTGGGGCCGTCCGCGCGGCAGGGTCGTCAGCTCGGTTCCGCCGATGAAGACCTCGAGCCGGTCGTCGTAGAGGCGTACCCCGAGGCGGTGTCCAATGAGACGCGACGGCACGGTGTAGAACACCTTGCGGAGCAGGAAGCCGCCGGAGGAGGTGACGCGCACGCTCACCTCCTCGTA
>JBAVOG010000067.1:0-13792 GCA_049691875.1 Burkholderiales bacterium
TGGCGGAGAGAGAGGGATTCGAACCCTCGGTACGGTATTACCGTACACACGCTTTCCAGGCGTGCGCCTTCAACCACTCGGCCACCTCTCCGGGCGCGCAATTCTACCGCAACGCAATGCCCAAGGCCGCCATTCAGAGCACCTTGCCCGGATTCATGATGCCGAGCGGATCGATGGCGCGCTTGATCGAGCGCATCATCTCCATTTCAAGCGGCGCCTTGTAGCGCAGGATCTCCTCGCGCTTGTAGACACCGAGGCCGTGCTCGGCACTTATCGAGCCCCGGAATCGCATGGCCGTATCGTGGACGATTCGATTCACGGCCCGCATGTCGCGCATGAACGCCTCGTCCGTCGTTCCGGGCGGGGGCGCCACGTTGAAGTGAAGATTGCCGTCCCCGACGTGCCCGAAATTCACGACTCGGACGCCTGGGAATGCGCGCGCGAGCGCTTCCTGTGCAGAGTCGATGAACTCGGCGATATGCGAAATCGGCACCGACACGTCGTGCTTGACCTGCTTCCCGTCCAGCGCCTGCGCCTCGGTCAGGTTCTCGCGCAATGCCCATAGCTTCTGCGCCTGGGCGTCGCTGGCGGCAACCACTGCGTTGACGATGATGCCCTGCTCCAGCGCTTCTTCCAGGACAGCCTCGAGCACTTCCCTGACGTTCCCCGCGGCATGGGTATCGGAAAGCTCGAGCAGCACGTGTTCCGGATAGTCCTTGTCGAACGGCGGCTGGACGCCCGGAATGTGGCGCGTCACGAGGTCGATGCAGATTCGGGACATCAGCTCGAACGCCGTCAGGCGGTCCCCGCATCGCTCCTGGATGTGTGTCAGCAACCGGAGCACCGCCTGCACACTATCCAGCGCGGCAACTGCCGTGGCCCGTGCGCGCGGCTTAGGGAAAAGCTTGAGTACGGCACCGGTGATGATGCCGAGCGTCCCCTCTGCGCCGATGAAGAGGTGCTTGAGATCGTAACCGGTGTTGTCCTTGCGCAAGCCGCGCAGCCCGTCCCAGATCTCGCCGGACGGGAGCACGACCTCGAGTCCGAGCACCAGGTCGCGTGCGTTTCCGTAGCGCAGGACCTGCACGCCGCCCGCATTAGTGGAAAGATTTCCGCCGATCTCACAGCTCCCTTCAGCGGCGAGGCTGAGCGGGAACAGCCTGCCGGCCTCGTCGGCGGCTTCCTGCAGATTCGCGAGCACGCAACCCGCCTCCACCGTGACCGTGTTGTTCACGGTGTCGAGCGCGCGGATCCCGTTCATCCGCGAGAGGTTGACGATGAGCTGTGTGCCGCTCGCATCGGGGGTCGCCGCCCCGCAGAGGCTCGTGTTGCCTCCCTGCGGAACGATCGGCGTACGCGTCTCCGCGCAGAGCGCGACGACCGCCGCCACCTCCGCGGTGTTCGCCGGTTTCACGACGGCGCGGGCACGCCCGAAGTACCGTTTGCGCCAGTCGGTCGCGTAGGACGCCGTATCCGCTTCATCCGCGAGTACGTGTGCGTCACCCACGATGCGGCCGAGGCGATGCAGCAGAATGGGCGCGTCCATGAGTATGGTCCCGACTGGCGCCGGATCCCGGCTAATCCGGCACCTGACCCATCACCCCGCTCGACCGTGACCGGAGTTCATCCCGACTTCTTGAGCTGCTCGAGAATCGCCGGATTCTCCAATGTCGACACGTCCTGCGTGATGTCCTCGCCCCTTGCTATGGAGCGCAGCAGCCGGCGCATGATCTTTCCGGAGCGTGTCTTGGGCAGGTTGTCACCGAACCGGATGTCCTTGGGCTTCGCGATCGGACCGATCTCCTTGGCAACCCAGTCGCGGAGCTCCTGCGCCATCTTCTTCGCGGCGTCCCCTTCCGGTCGTGGACCCTTGGTCACAACGAAGGCCACGATTGCCTCGCCGGTCAGGTCGTCAGGCCGTCCGACGACTGCTGCTTCCGCCACCAGCTTCGAATTGGCGACGAGCGCAGACTCGACCTCCATCGTGCCGAGCCGGTGGCCGGAGACGTTGAGCACGTCGTCGATGCGGCCGACGATGCGGAAATACCCCTCCTCGTCCATGCTCGCGCCGTCTCCGGCAAGGTAGTACTTGCCCTTGAAATCTTCGGGAAAGTAGGTCTTCCTGAAACGCTCCGGATCGCCCCAGATGGTGCGGATCATCGAGGGCCACGGTTGCTTGATCACGAGTATCCCGCCCTTGCCCCTGCCGACCGAATGACCGGTCTCGTCGACGATGTCGGCCATGATTCCGGGAAGCGGCAGCGTCGCGGAACCGGGTTTGGTCGGAATCGCGCCCGGCAGCGGCGTGATCAGGATCGAACCGGTCTCGGTCTGCCACCACGTGTCGACGATCGGGCAGTGCTCGCGGCCGACCGTCGTGTGATACCACATCCACGCCTCGGGGTTGATCGGTTCGCCCACGGTGCCGAGGATGCGCAGCGAAGAGAGATCGTACTTCTTCGGAAGGTCTCCGCCCGCCTTGATCAGCGAGCGGATCGCGGTCGGCGCGGTGTAGAAGACATTCACCTTGTGGTCCTGGATCATCTTCCAGAAGCGGCCCGCGTCCGGATAGGTCGGGACGCCCTCGAAGATCACCACGGTCGTTCCGACGGCGAGCGGCCCGTATACGATGTAGCTGTGGCCGGTCACCCAGCCCACGTCGGCCGTGCACCAGAAGATGTCTGTGGGCTTGTTGTCGAACACCCACTTCATCGTCAGCACGGTCCCGAGCAGATAGCCGCCGGTCGAGTGCTGCACCCCCTTCGGCTTGCCGGTGGAGCCGGACGTGTAGAGGATGAACAGGGGATGCTCGGCATTCACAAAGGTCGGCTCGCAGGTGTCGGGCTGACCCTTGATCACGTCGTGCAACCACTTGTCGCGCGGTGCCTGCATGGCCACCTTCGTGCCGGTCCGCTGGTACACGATGACGTTCCTGACCTTCTCGCAGCCACCCATCGCGAATGCCTCGTCGACGACCGGCTTGAGCGGGATTTCGCGGCCGCCGCGAAGCTGTCCGTCCGCGGTGATGACCTCGGTCGCCCCCGCGTCGATGATCCGCTCCTGCAGGCTCTTTGCCGAGAAGCCGCCGAAGACCACCGAGTGGGTCGCGCCGATGCGTGCGCACGCCTGCATCGCTTCGACGACCTGGATCGACATCGGCATGTAGATGAGGACGCGGTCTCCCGGCTTGATACCATGGGCGCGCAACGCGTTCGCCAGCCGGCAAACCCGCTGGTGCAGCTCCCGGTAGGTGACCTTCGTCACCTTGCCGTCATCGGCCTCGAAGATGATCGCGATCTTTTCGGGCTGCGTCTCGAGGTGCCGGTCGAGGCAGTTGTAGGAGGCGTTCAGCTCCCCGTCCGAAAACCACTTGAAGAAGGGAGCCTTCGACTCGTCGAGCACTTTCGTGAAGGGCTTCGACCAGGTCAGATGCTCTCTCGCCAACCTGCCCCAGTAGCCTTCGAAATCACGCTCGGCCTCGTCGCAAAGGGCCCTATAGGCAGCCATGCCCGACACGTTCGCCTGTTTGACGAATTCCTTGGACGGCGGGAAGACCCGCGTTTCGTGCAGGACGGACTCGATGTTTGCAGACATTGACGAACTCCTCCTCGATTTGCCTGAATTCCGGCTCGACGGCCAATTGTAATTCAAGGCCCAACGACCACGCCTCGTGTGCACCACGCCGTCAATGCAGGGGCGTCCCGTCCTCGAATCGCTCGCCGGCGGCCACGTTCCCGAACGCGATCGGGGGGTAGAACTCCCGAAAGTCCCTGATGACCATTTCAAATGGGAAGTCTGACCAGATGCCGTGGTCTTTGACGTACTCCATGTGCCGTCGATCCCGAGCATCGAATTCCTGGAGGATCGCGTTCGCTCGCCCGTCGAATTCCGTCGGCCGTACGCCGAACCGCTCGCACAGCTCGATGTTGAATGCGGGCGCAGCCTTCACCCAGGCCCCATCCAGAAAAAGCACGGCGTAGCCGTGGTGCATGAAGTAGGTCTTTCCACCGAGCCGCGCCTTGAGCTTCTCGGTGACGAGATGATTCACGACATCGGAGAGACCGATCGCGGCGGGGATGCCGGCCACCCGGGCGGCTGCCGCAAGCAGGATTGCCTTGGGGAGGCAGTACGCATATCCGGCGCGCAGCACGTGGCTTGCCGCATAGGTCGACGGGTCGAGCCGCATCGAGAACGGGTCATAACGGACCGAATCGCGCACCGCGTAGAAGAGCCGCACGGCCTTCCCGATATCGGTGGATTCTCCGCCGACGGTACGCCCCGCGAATTCACGCACCGCGGGCACACCGATGTCCATGAAGCGGGTCTCGCACAGATACTCGGGTCCCGGCACCGGCGCCTTGCCAGGCTCGGTGAAAATCAATTTGGCTTCCGCTTGCGGTGCCATCTCACCGCTTCCGCGCGAGCATCGTTCCCCGGCAGCGTCGCGCGCCGCACAGGCATGCCCAGATCTGCTTCATGCGTGGCGTGTGCCGCTCCTCCAGAGTGATGTTGTAGTCGTAGGTGAGCTCCTCGCCGCGCGCAATGTCGCGCGTCGTTTCGATGTAGATGCGCCCGTCCTCCTCCACAGTCTCACAGTTGGGCTTGCAGCCGTGGTTGATCCAGCGCGCCGCGTTTCCGCGCACGCCCGCGTCGATGACCCAGCCATCGTCCACTTCGAAAAGAAATGTGTGGCTGTCGTCCTCGGCGACGTGTGCATACCGCCGGTCGACTTCCTTCTGAGTGACCCGCTGCCCCTTGTACTCGATTACTCGCGTGCCCTTCGCGATTTTCCGCGCCGCGAATACCCCGCGGCCGTGGATGCTGGATCTCCGTACGAAGTAGAGCGGCTTCGCGTTATTCGAGGACCTCGTGCGTATCGTGCCATTCAGTCGCTTGGTACCGTTCATCTGCCTGTTGCCGTCCTTCGATTGTTTCGTCAGAGTGGTAGGGACAATCAGGCGCGAATTTTACGCGGATATGGTCCGTTGCAAAGCCTGTTCGGCTTGCACCTACCGGGCCCGCGCCCAGAACTGGTACATCCCGCCGAAGGTCAGGGAATGGCGCGACTCGAACTGCGCCCAGTTAGCAAGGGAGCGTTGATGCGCATCCTCGGGGAATTCGCGCCGGAATGCCGGACGCGTGCCGGGATCGGCGATTTCGAATCCGAGAAACTCCAGATCGAGCGCGACGAGCGACTCCGCGATGCGAGGCAGCGTAAAGCGGTGCTCCTGCACGTGAAACAGCAGGTCTCGGCAGCCGGAAATCGACCAGAAATCCGGGGATGCGGTCACCGCACGCGCCGGATGCGCCGTCGGAAGGCCGAGAATGAGCTGCCGCCCCCTCCGGATACCTTCTGCGTCCGCTACGGACCCGCTCTCGACGATGAGGTCGCGTGCCGCCATGACTGCCTGCCGCCCTAGCTCGCTGTAGAGCGCGATGCGCATGAAACCCTGCTCGGCGAGCAATCCGCGCAGCACCCGCCATCCGGCCATGGGGTCGAGCAGGTGATGGAGGACGCCGGCACAATCGATGACGTCGAAGGCTTCCCCCAGGGCAGCCATCTCCAGGATGTCCGCCTGCGCGAATCTGATGTTCGGCGCGCCGAGCTCGACCGCGCGCCGGGCAGCGTAGGCAAGGCTTGCGCGGCTCAGGTCGATCGCGAGGATCCGCGCGTCCGGATGCAGCAAGGCCGCCAGCACCACGTGCCGGCCCGTGCCACACCCCGCGATCAGCAGACGCGGACGCTCCGGCACCCGGGAGTCGAGAAACGGGAACAGGCCCCGGATTTTCTGCTGCAACGGCTGCGCGCCGACCATGGCCGGTGGCGCATCCCAGCGCGGGTATGGATTCTCCTCGTACTGCGTCTGCACGGCGCGTGAGGTCGGATCCGCAATCGCGGTAAGCGCAGGGAGCGTCGCTTGGATCTGCGCCTCTTCCGCGGGCTCGGACACCTGGCGCGCGACGAGTCTCGACAGCCGGGGATCGGCCAGTTTCGCGGCGACGCCTCTCGCGATCTCCCGGGCATTCGGCGCCAGTCGGAGCGACTGATAGCTCGCCAGGAGCGCAACGGCCGCGCCGCTTTCCGCAACGTGCGCGGTCGCGCGCCCGACCAGGTCGGCAAGTCGCGCCGCGAGAGCGCTCTCTTCTTCCTCGATCGCGTACGCATATTCGTTCAGGAAGCACTGCAGGGCCAGCGCCGTCAGCGGTCCGAGCCAACGGGTTGCCTCCTCGGCGGGAAAGCCGTCTGCCCAGCGGATCAGCGATGCCCGTCTGAATGCGGAAAGCAGTCGTTCGGCACGGACGTCCGGAACGACGGTCCGCGAGATGAGGTCCAGGAAGAGTGGATCCGAGAGTGCCGCCTGGCCGGCGTCGCTCGCCATCCGCGTCGCAAACTCCTGCGGCACGCGGTCGGCTGCCTCGATCAATGCGCCGAGCCCAGGCTCCATCGCGATGAGATTGAACGCGGCAGTGGCGAATCCGGTGAGCTCCAGATCGTCGCGCGCCACGCATTGCGCCAACAGCTCGCGATCGGCAGGACCGAGCACCGCTCCGGAAAGATGGCCGACCGTGTCGACGAAGCGCTGGTAGTGCGCCCCGACCGCAGGAGCGGCGCGGAGGGCACGGCGGAAAGCCTCCAGCGCATCGTGTGCTCGCCCGGCGTCGAGCAGCGCCTCGCCGAGGTTGTGGAACGCCATGTCGAAGCCCGGCGCCCTGGCGACCACACGCTCGTAGGCCGCGATGGCGTCTTGCAGCGCCCCGGAATCACGCAGCACGTTGCCGAGATTGAGCTCGGCCATGAGATTGGACGGATTGATGTCCAGCGCGGCACGCAGCTCCGCCAACGCCTCCTCCATCCGTCCGGCGTCACGCAGTGTTCGGCCATAGTTGTTGCGGAGACCGTCATCACGCGGCGCTACGGCGATGCCGCGCTCGTAGACGGCCAGCGCCTCGTCGAGCCTTCCCGCCTGCTGCAGCGTGATGCCGAGCGCGTTCAGCGCTGCGGGATCTTGCGGTGCGCGCGCCAGGGCGCTGCGCAGCACGCGCTCCGCTTCATCGAGCTCGCCCGCTTCGCTGAGCACGAATCCCAAATTGACTGAAAATTGCACCGCCGTGGGTGCAAGGTCCACCGCACGTCGCATGTGCACGAGCGCGTCGCGCGCCGAACCTTGCTGGTAGCGGCACATCCCGAGCAGAAAGTGCGCCTCGGCATTCGTCGGGGCTTGCTCGACGATGCCGCGCAACGGAGCTTCCGCTTCCGCGAAACGCCCCTTCTGCAGCAGCGGGTAAACACGTTGCAGCGCAGCCGCGCTCACGCATCCCTCATGACTACCTGGCCAGCGCCCCTCGAATCTGCTCGAGCGCAGCGGGATCCTCGATAGTGGTCAGATCGCCCGGGTCACGCCCCTCGGCAAGCGCCTGGATCGAGCGCCGCAGAGTCTTGCCGGAGCGGGTCTTGGGCAGCACCGTCACGAAATGCACGTTGCGCGGCCGGGCGATCGCCCCGATGGCATCGTCCACGGTCTTCATCACTTCCTTCTCGAGCGCCGCGCGGATTTCAGCTGTAGCGATCCGCGCCGGATCCTTCACGACGGCGAAAGCTATCGGCATCTGCCCCTTCACCGGATCGTTCACGCCCACCACTGCACATTCGGCGATCGCCGTGTGCATGTTCACGGCCTCCTCGATCTCGCGCGTGCCGAGTCGATGGCCGGCCACGTTGATCACGTCGTCCGTGCGGCCGAGAATGAAGTAGTACCCGTCCTTGTCGCGGATTCCCCAGTCGAACGAGGAGTAGACCTGCTTGTCGCGAAAGCTCGTGAAATAGGTGCTCACGAAGCGCTCGTCGTCTCCCCAGATCGTGGTGAGGCACCCCGGCGGAAGCGGTGGAATGACTGCCACCACCGCTTTCTCGCCGACGTCGGCTTCCGATCCGTCCGACTCGCGCAGCAGCTTGAGGTTGTATCCGTATGCCGGGAAGGACGGGCTGCCGAACTTGTTCTCGGTCGCCTCGACCCCGGGAGCTGCAGTGAGCATCGGCCAGCCGGTCTCGGTCTGCCAGTAGTGATCGATGACGGGCTTGCCGAGCGCATCCACGATCCAGTGGTGCGTCGGCTCATCGAGCGGCTCCCCGGCGAGAAACAGATGCTTGAGATTCGACAGGTCGTACTTGCGGAGGTAGGAAGTGTCGCTCTTCTTGAGCACGCGGATCGCCGTCGGTGCGGAGAACATGACGGCCACCTTCTCGTCCTGGACGATCTTCCACCAGATCCCCGGATCCGGACGGATCGGAACACCTTCGTACATGATCGTCGTCATCCCCGCGATCAGCGGGGCGTAGATGATGTAGGAATGGCCCACCACCCAGCCGATGTCGCTGGTGGTGAACATCGTCTCGCCCGCCACCCCGCAGTAGATGTGCTTCATGGAGGCGGCGAGCGCGACCGCGTAGCCACCGACGTCCCGCTGCACCCCTTTCGGCCGACCGGTGGTGCCCGACGTGTAGAGGATGTAGGACGGTTCGTTCGACTCGAGCCAGGTGATGGGCACCTCGGCGTCCATGTGCTGTGCGCGCAGCTCCATGTAATCCACGTCGCGTCCGGCCGTGCGCGCCATCTTGGGATCCAGCCCGCGGTTGAAGATGACGACCTTCTCCGGCGGCGACTTCGCCAGCCGGATCGACTCGTCCACCAGGTGCTTGTAGAGAACGCTCTTGCCGGCGCGCATTCCTCCGTCGGCGGAAATCATCAGCTTGGGCCTCGCATCGTCGATCCGGGCCGCCAGGCTGTTCGCCGCGAATCCGCCGAACACGACCGAGTGCACTGCACCGATACGCGCGCAGGCCAGTATTGCGAAGCACGCCTCCGGGATCATCGGCATGTAGATGATGACGCGATCGCCCTTGCGGACGCCGAGCGCCTGCATTATGGCGGCCACGCGCTGCACCTCGGTATGCAGCTCGCGGTACGAGTACCGCTTTTCCTCGTCGACCTCGGTCGAGATGTAGACGAGCGCAGTCTGGTTGCCACGCGTCGCCAGGTGCCGGTCCACCGCGTTTTGGCACAGATTGGTTTCTCCGCCAACGAACCATTTCGCGAACGGCGGGCGGCTGAAATCCAGAACCTCGCCGAACGGCTTGGACCATTCGATCAGCTGCGCCTGCTCCGACCAGAATCCGTCCGGATCCTTGATCGAGCGCTCGTGAAACGCCTTGTAGATTTCCCCAGCCATCGCTCCTCCTCGCCACGTTCAGGATCACCGGCCTGCGCCACGGAATCGGGCACTTTCGTCCCGGGCTGCACCTCGTACCTTGAGGCAGATCAAACCGCTACCGGGCGCCCCGATCAACCGGCGGCCATGTCGACTACCACTCTCCCCCTAATGCGCGATCCGATGAAATCCTCGAAGACCGTCGGCAGCGATTCGAAGGGAATCATGCGCGTCGCATCGGCCAGATGCCTCGGCTTCATATCCGTGGCGAGTCGATTCCAGACCCTCTGCCGGACTTCCATCGCGCAATTCACCGAATCCACGCCGAGCAAGCTCACGCCGCGCAAGATGAACGGCGCGACGGTCGTGTTCAGGCTCATGCTCGCGGCAAGACCCACTGCGGCGATCGGCGCTCCGATCTGCATCGTGCTCGCCATCCACGCGAGCACCTCACCTCCCAGGTTGTCCACTGCGCCAGCCCAGGTCGTCTTGTCGAGCGGCTTGATTTTCGCGAGGTCGAGGCTGGACCGCAGCATCACTTCCTTGGCGCCGAGCATTTTCAGGTAATCGGCTGCCGATTCCTTTCCGGTCAGCGCCACGACTTCGTATCCGAGTCCGGCAAGGATGTCGATCGCCACCGAACCGACGCCGCCCGTCGCGCCGCTCACGACTACCGGTCCCTTGCCCGGCTCGAGCCCTTCGTGGAGCATGCGGACGATCGCAAGCCCCGCCGTGAAGCCCGCGGTACCGAGCGACATGGCGTCGACAAGCGTCATGCCCTTGGGCATCGGCACGACCCACGCTGCCGGCACGCGGGCATACTCGGCGAACCCGCCATCGTGCGCAACGCCGATGTCGTAGCTCGTGGCGATCACCGCATCGCCCTTCTTGAATCGCGCATCACGCGAATCCACCACTGTGCCGGAAAGGTCGATTCCGCCGACGCACGGAAAACGCCTGATGATCCGCCCCGTGCCGGTGGCCGCCAGCGCATCCTTGTAGTTCACGCTCGAATACGCCACCCGGACGGTCACTTCACCGGCGTCGAGGTCGTCGAGCGTGGACTCCTCGAAACCGGCAACCACTTTCCGATCCGCCTCGCGCAGCCGGTATACCTTGAACTTCTCCATGTCCTTCACGCTCCTTCTCTGATCATCAAGCGCGCCGCGACTGCCGCGCACGCACTACGTCGCGACGCGCTGTGGCGCCTTCGGGGAGGATTGCAGCCGCCGGCTCTGCCCAAGGTACTCCTTGGTCCCCATTTCCGCCAACCGGCTGACGGTTCGCTGGAATTCGTGCGCCAGCACGCCTTCCGTGTACAACTCCCCGGGCGGCACTTCGGCCGAGATGACCAGATTCACTTTCGCCTCGTAGAAGACATCCACGAGCAGCGTGAACCGGCGCGCCTCGTCGGCGCGCGCGGCGGTCATCCGCGGCACACCCGACAGGATCACCGAATGAAACCGGGTCGCCAGGTCCAGGTAGTCGATCTGCGAGCGTGGGCCACCGCACAGATTCGAGAACTCGAACCAGACCACGCCGCCGGCCCGCTTGACGTAGGGAATCACGCGACCTTCCACGTCGAGCTCGTGATACTCCTCCTCGACGTCGCGAATCTGGAGGAAGGTCTCGGCAAGCGCGCGATCCGCCTCCGGGCCCAGCGGCCAGTGATACGCCTGAACGTGCTCCATTGCCCGCAGGCGATAATCCACGCCGCTCTCGACGTGCACGATATCGAGGCGGTCCTTGATGAGGGCAATGGTCGGCAGAAACCGGTCGCGCTTGAGCCCGTGCCGGTACAACTCGTCCGGATGGTAGTTCGACGTCATGCAGTAGACGACTCCGCGCCGGATGGTGCGGTCGAGCAAGCGACCCAGGATCATCGCATCGGCGATGTCGTTGACGTGAAACTCGTCGAAGCAGATCAGGCGGTAGCGCTTCGCGATCCGGGTCGCGACGGCGTCGAGCGGATCCTCGTGCCCCTTGAGGTTCTCCATTTCCCGATGGACGTCGCGCATGAAGTGATGGAAGTGCACGCGGCGCTTCCGGACGAGCGGCAGCGTCAGGTAGAAGCTGTCCATGAGAAAGCTCTTGCCACGCCCGACTCCGCCCCAGAGGTAGGCCCCGCGCGGAAGTGGCGGCTTCACGACCAGGCGTCGCAGCGCGGTACCGCGCCGCTCCTTGTAAGCGACCCATTGCTCGTACAGGCGCTGCAGTCGCTGCACCGCAGCGTACTGTGAATCGTCCGCGACAAATCCGCGCCGGGCGAGCGTGTCCCGGTAGTACTCGAGCACCGTGACGGGAAGCTGGTGTGCGGGCTCCGTGTACTCCGCCGCGTCGAATACGCTGCCGCCGATGGGTGCAAAGGAGGCGATAGGTGGGAGCGGCGCGACCTCGCCGTCGTCGTAAGCGCTATCGCGCATTCACATGTTCAGCGCCCGCTTGTCGACGGCAAGCGCGGCCTCGTGCATCACTTCCGAAAGCGATGGATGGGCGTGGACGATCCGGGCGATGTCCTCGGAGCAAGCGCGAAACTCCATGGCGACGACCGCCTCGGCTACGAGCTCGGACGCCTGCATGTTGATGATGTGGACTCCCAGAATCTCGTCGGTCTTCGCGTGGGCGAGCATCTTCACGAAACCTTCGGTCTCGTCCTGCCCCAGCGCCCGTCCGTTGATCGTGAACGGGAACTGGCCGACCCGGTACGGCGTGCCCTCCTCGCGCAGCTGCTGCTCCGTGCGACCGACCCAGGCGATCTCGGGCGACGTGTAGATGACCCACGGGATCGTATCGAGATTGACGTGCGCCTTCTGGCCGGCGATCAGCTCGGCCACCATGACCCCTTCCTCCTCGCCCTTGTGCGCGAGCATCGGGCCGCGGACCACGTCGCCGATCGCGAAAATGTTCTGCAGGTTGCTGCGGCAATGTGCGTCGACCTCGATGAATCCCCTTCCGTCGATCTTGAGCCCCACGTTCTCGGCGCCCAGCCGATCGGTGTTGGGAATCCTGCCGACCGACACAACGAGCTTGTCGCATTCCAGCTTCTGCCGTTTGCCGTCCTGCTCGTATTCGAGCGACACGCCTTTCGTGGTCACTTCGGTCTTGCCGAGCGTGATTCCGAGCTGGATATCGAGCTTCTGGCGCTCGTTGAAGATCCGCCAGGCCGCCTTCGAAACGCTTTCGTCGGCCGCCGCGAGGAAAGTCGGCAATGCCTCGAGGACCGTCACTTTCGCCCCGAGGCGTCGCCACACGCTGCCGAGCTCCAGGCCGATCACGCCGGCGCCGATCACGCCCAACCGCTTGGGTACGTCCTTGAAGGATAGCGCGCCGACGTTGTCGCACACGATCTCGTTGTCGACCGGCAGCCCCGGCAGGTGCCGTGCCTTCGAGCCGGTCGCAATGATGATCGCCTTGCCCTCGGCCACCTCGGTCGCCCCGTCGCCCGAAACTTCGACCTGCCAGCCTGACGCGCCCTTGCCGACCAGGTTGCCGTGCCCCTTCAGCCAGGTGATATTGTTCTTCTTGAACAGGAATTCGATGCCCTTGGTCATCTTCAGGACGATCGAGTCCTTGCGCGCCATCATCTTCGCGATGTCCATCTTGGCACCGCCGATCGTGATGCCATGGCTCTCGAACTTGTGCTGGACCCGCTCGAAGTTCTCCGAGGATTCGAGCAGCGCCTTGGACGGAATGCATCCCGTGTTCAGGCAGGTGCCGCCCAGCGTGCCCACACCTTGCGGCGTCTTCCATTCCTCCACGCAGGCGGTCTTCATCCCGAGCTGGGCCGCGCGCACGGCGGCGATGTAGCCAGCCGGGCCCGCGCCGATCACGATCACGTCGAATGTCTGTGCCATATGTTGGGTCAACCGTTCAAAGGTCGAGCAGCAGCCGCGCGGGATCCTCGAGCGAATCCTTGATTGCGACCAGCCCGAGCACTGCCTCGCGTCCGTCGATGATGCGATGATCGTAGGAAAGCGCCAGATAGTTCATCGGGCGCACGACCACCTGGCCGTTCTCGACGACCGGGCGATCCTTGGTCGCGTGAACGCCGAGAATCGCGCTCTGGGGCGGATTGATGATCGGCGTCGACAGCATCGACCCGAACACCCCGCCATTGGAGATCGAGAACGTTCCGCCGGTGAGTTCCTCGATGCCCAGCTTCCCGTCCTGGGCGCGCTTGCCGAAGTCCGCGATTCTCTTCTCGATTTCCGCAAGGGGCAGCTGGTCCGCGCCGCGCAGGATCGGCACGACGAGGCCACGCGGGCTGCTGACCGCTATGCCGATGTCGAAATAGCCGTGATAAACGATGTCGTTGCCGTCGACCGAGGCGTTCAGCACCGGATATTTCCGGAGCGCGTGCACCACGGCCTTCACGAAGAAGGACATGAAGCCGAGTCGCACGCCGTGCTCCTTCTCGAATCGCTCGCGATACCTGCTGCGCAGGTCGATCACGGCCTGCATGTTCACTTCATTGAACGTCGTCAGGATTGCGGCGGTCTGCTGCGCCTGGACAAGCCGCTCGGCCACCCTTGCGCGCAGGCGCGACATCGGCACGCGCTGCTCGGAGCGGGCGACACCGGTATCT
>JBAVOG010000068.1:0-18219 GCA_049691875.1 Burkholderiales bacterium
TTGTTGAGCCGCAGCGAGTACTCGACCTTCCACTTGCCCTTCGGCACGAATTCGTAATACGCGCGAAACGCCTCGAGACCGCGCTCCTCGTATGCGGGCCAAACCCAGCCGGCACGCTTCTCCCCTCGGGCTAGCAGCTGGGAGTCGCGGCCGAGCCCGGTACCCAGGATCGCGGCGCCCGCGGGAATCGGATCACTGACCACCACCCACGTCATGTCGGACTGTGCTTCGAGTTCCAGCGTGACGCGTAGTACGTCGCCGCGTGTCCACGCACCCGGCGTCTTTCGCTCGATCGCTGTGATCGAGCGTCGGATGGTGTAACCGCTCGAGAACGGTGCCTTGAGCGGAATCGCCGCGCGGCTCGCAATCGTGGCCCAGGGACGACCGGTTCCGCCGTGTGAGATGGCAAGCGGCGCCTCGCCGGCCGGCCACGGGAAAGTCATGGTGCCGTGGTCGCGCTTGGCGGACCACTCCACCTGCTCGGCACTCGCTGCCAGGGTAGCGGTCGTGGTTCCGGCTACCGGTGTGGCCTCGAATCTTGCAGAGAACTTCTCGAGAGCCAGAACGCCCCAGGCATTCGCCGTGGTCGTGTTCCAATGCCCCCGGAGACGGCGCCCGAGCGCGCCGCGTGCCATTCGCGGGAGATCCTCGCGCCAGGCGGGCTCGTCGAGCAGCGTCAGAAGTCCGCGGACGGCGTTGACGTCGGGCGTGATCATCAGCCACCAGAGCGCGTCCGACCGCTCCGTCGCGAATCCCATGGTCGTGCCCTGGAAGTTGAGCCGCGACTTGACGATCTGCAAGGCGGCGGCCCGACGGGCATCGCGGTTGCGCATGTCAGGCATCCTGTCCAGCGCGCTCAGCCAGTCGAGCACTGCCGAGGTGGGCCACAGATCGGGTTCTATGCTGATCGCGTCGAACATCGATGGCGTGGCCTCCCGGTAGCGGGCGAGCGCCTCGATCGCTGCGACCTTGCGAATCGCCAGATCCGCGGTCGGCAGCCGGCCGTACCTCAGCACGCGGCCCGCAACGAAACCGGCGAGACCCTTGCGCATGCGCGTCGCCGCCGACTCCGGAATCGTCCAGCCGGCTTCCTGCGCGATTGCGAGGATGTAGGCGGTGAGCGTATCGCTGCCTTCCAGCCAGTCCGAGGCAAAGTACTTGGCCAACCCGTCGCGGTCGAGGTAGTTGGGCAGCACGTTCATCACGCTCCGCCACCTCTGCTCGTCGCGCAGCGCGACGGCCTGGGACACGCGCTGCTCGAGGCAGGTGAACGGGTAAAGCGACATGTACTCGCGCACGCCTGTGAGGCTGTCGCCGAGGCGGGCCTGCAAGTCGATCGTGATCTCGCCGCGTCCGGGAATCGCGTCGACGGGCAGCGAAACGGGGAGATCAAGCGGTTGGCCGAGCTGCGCGAGCGTTGCCTGGAACGTTCGGACCGGGTGCGCCGCGACGACGCGCTGCGCGAACCTGATGCGATCTTCGGCAGCTCCCCCGACGTCGCGCGCGGTGACCTCCCAGTCCAGCGCGGACGCGCCCACCGGAGCCGTGACGGGCCAGACGATCTCACGTGCCTCGCCGGCCGCCAGGTCCAGAATCTGTGGCGCGAAAGCCGGCAGTGGCGCGCCATTTGCCGAGATCCTTGCGGTCAGTTCAAGGCTCATCGGGCGCGCGGACGCATTGCGCACGGTGAATCCACCCGCGAAGCGGTCACCTTCGCGTACGAGCGGCGGAAGCGCGGCGTGCAGCATCAGATCCTGCGTGGTCCGGATGCGCGCGGCTCCATTGCCGAAGAGGCCGCTCGCACCGCTCGCCACCGCAATGATGCGAAACGACGTGAGAGAATCGTTGAGCGGAACTTCCACGCGCGCGTGGCCACGCTCGTCGAGCTGCACGGTGCCCTGCCAGGCGAGGAGCGTGTCGAAGAGCTCCCGCGCGGAATGTCTGCCGCCACCGCCGCCCGGCGGAACCGCCTTCCTGCCGTAGTGGCGTTTCCCGACGACCTGCATCTGCGCAGTTGCGGTGGTGACTTCGAGACCGCGCCTGCGCATCATGGCGTCGAGCAGCTTCCACGACTCGTTTGGCGCGAGCTCCAGCAATCCGTCGTCGACCGCCGCCAGCGCGATCTCGCTGCCGCGGGGCGGCGGACTTCCGTCGGACCGCCGGACCGCGACGTCGACAACGGCCTTTTCACGCACGCGATAGGTATCTCGATCCGTCCGCACGTCCACTGCGAGCTCATGTGCCGACCAGCCGACCTTGATCTCCGCGACGCCGAGCTTGAAGGCCGGCTTGCCGAGATCGATAGTCGCCGTCGGGCGAATGTCCGGGCCCGCCTGCCATTTCGCGAGCATCTCCATCGCCGAGCCGATGCCGAATGCGCCTTTCAGCCGGCTCGCGAGCGGCAGCGGCGGCGGATCGAGGCGGCCTCGCACGGCGAGGACCGATACATAGACGTTGGGCGCGAAGCGGCCCTCCAGTGGCACCTCGATCACCGGCTCCCGACCGGCGAGCTCCCGCACGTGTGTTTCGATGATCCCTTCGCGCTCGACGGTCACGAGTGCAGTGGCCTGCGCGAACGGCATTCGAACCTGGAACCTGGCGCGCTCGCCCGGCTCGTAGCGCTTCTTCTCCGGGATCACGTCCATCCGGTCGCTCGCGCCTTGCCGGAACCACCAGCGATCCGCGCCGACCACGTAGATCGAACGATTCGTCGTCGCGACGTTGCCGGCCCCGTCGGGCGCGCTCGCGCGCAGGATGACTTCACCGACCGCCTTGGACTTGATCTGGCATCCCAGCAGGCCCTGCGCGTCGGTTTTCCCCTTGCACACCGCCTCGCCGATGCGCTTGGTCTCGGTGTAGTCCTCATATGCGTAGAATCCGCCGATCAGACGCTTGCGGTGCGAATAACGCGTGCGTTGGAAAAGATCCACGGCGACTGCTGCATCCGGCCGCGGCTTGCCGCTCAGGTCGAGCGCGGCCACCTGGAAGCGTAGCGCGTCCCTGGATGCCGCCCAACCCTCGGTGCGGATACCGAGGTTCAGGCGCGCCGGCCACAACGTCACGCGTGCGGCGGTGGTCAGCGTCTCGCCGTTCGCATCCTGGTACTCCAGCTCCACCACGAGATCCTGAGGCACCCTGGATGTCGGCAGCTTGTCGATTGTCGCTCGCGCGGCACCGGCTGCATCGAGCTGTAGCGGGAGCACGCGCGCCTGGCCCGGTGCACCCGACGTCGACGATTCTGTTTCGTCCGCCTCGTCGCGATTGCCCCGGTCGGTGCCTTCGACCACTTCGTCGCCGCCGAAAACGAAGTCACCATAGTCGGGATAGGTGACTGTCTTCGGCTGGACCAGGCTGCGCAGCTTCACGGGCGCCCCGCCGGCCCCGCCTCCCGAGAGATTCGTGACAAGGAGGTCCACGCTTGCTTCGCTGGCGTTCACCAGCGGATTCGCAGGAGGCTGCACGAGCGCCTTCATGGTGGGGACACGAAACGCCTCCACCCGGAACGTGCCGCTTCGGAGCTGGCGTTGCCGGCCGAAGACGAGATCGATCGTGTACTCGCCGAGCTTGGCGTCCTTGGGGATGGCCCACACGCTCAGTGCAGTGCCGTTCGGCCGCCAGTCAAGCGCGACCTCGAATTGCTGGCCGCTCCCCCGGTGCACGATGATCGCCTTGGCGGGCGAAGCGCGCTCCGCGAGCAGATCGAAACCGTCCGCGGTGTGTCGACGCAGGAAGTGCTTCATGCTCGCGGTCTCGCCGGCCCTGAACAGCGTCCGGTCGAGCACAGTGTGAGCGATCAGCGGTTCCCCGGAGCCAACGGTGGGGAAATTGAACTGCCAGGGCTGGATGCCGTCGTCCCATCCCGAGAGTACGAAGGTGAGGTCGCTCGCCGTCCGCGCGCTCACGAAATAGCGACCGGGGAAATAGTCGCAATAGGGCAACGCGTTCTCGACGGGCAGCGCGGCGCGGATGCTCGCGACGCCGTCGGCTCCGGTCTTGCCTTCCCAGAGCAGGCTACCGCGGCAGTCGCGCACCGACACGGCGGCGTCGGCGACCGGCCTTGCAGAGTCGAGGGTGGTCACCCAGATCAGCGACGACTCACGGCCATGCTTGAAATGGGTCGCAAGATTGGTGACGAGCGCGCCGGTCGCCACGTAGTACGGGTTGTTCTCTCCGTGCAGTGCCGCACCCAGTCGGGGGCTCGCGAGCTCCACGACATGAAAGCCCGGGGTGGGCAACGGAATGCCGACGACCTCGAAAGAACGTGGCCCGCCAGGCTTCGGAACACTGAGCGCGCGGGTTGGCATGCTTGCGTCGAACAGCGAGAATTGGCCCTGGCGCGCCACCCATCTGCGACCGGCGGAATCGCGCCGGTAGTGCGATCGTCCGCCCTCGTTCAGGCGCTTGATCCAGACGATGATTTCCTGATCGTCGCGGGTGGCGAGTGTGCTACCGGGAATGCTCATCCCGACGGTGCCCACGTCCAGTTCGCGGCCCTCGACCAGCGGCTCGACGTTGCGCAACGTTACGGGCAGTACCGCGCCCCCGACACGCTCGATGATTCCGAACCGCGCCGCGAACTTGGCGAGCGGCGGTGCCTCGTCGGTTGCCACCTCCAGTGGAAAGCTCCCCGAATTCGCCAGCGGCCGGTCCGCGTCGTCGCGCAGGCCGGCGGGCAGCTCGATGCGGAACCGCGTCGCATCGGGCAGAGGTGCCGGAAACGTCACGCCTTGCACGAACGGTGCGTCGCCTTCCGGAAGGCGCGGCGTCATCGCCGTGCACTGTTCGGGGCGCAGGCGGATCCGAGCTGCCGTGTCGCGCGCGATCGGCGCGGAGAAGGAAAGATGCATCGGCAGCACCGGAACGCATGGGGCCCGGGCATTGACGCGCGTACAGTTGAACTGCGCCATGAACGCGTCTCGCACCTGAAACGCCAGCCCCTGGTCGTGGCTGGTTGCGACGCCGCTCGCGGAGGTGACTCCACGGCCCCACACGAGCCGCATGCGCGCGCCATTGGGAAGTGCGCGGCGGCATTGCACCACCGCGAGCGGAATCGTGTCGTCCTGCTTCTCCCGCACGCGCACGACGAGCTGCTCAGGGGTGTCCTTGAAGATCAGCCGGTAGAAACGGTCGCCGAGCACGCTGCCCTGCGCGACGACGGCTGCCTTCTCGTCGCCTTCGAGCACGCGCACCCCGATCTGCTCGTTGACGCCTTCGACCTCGCAGTGCGTATGCGCCGCGATCGTCGCGGGGCGCGCAGGTGCGTCCAGCGCGAGGATGAACACCTGATTCTCGTCCAGGCGCGCCCCTTCGTATGGCAGCGAGCGTCGGATTGCCGGTCCGCCCGTCGTGAAGGTGAACCGCTGCCCCTGCGTTACCGGCGCGCCGGAAAGCGTCGTGAGACCCGCCTTGGCCGAAAAAGTGCAGACGATTCCGGCCGGCAGATCCGCCGCGAAGTCGTAGACCCAGTTGCGCGCGTCGGCCCAGCGCGCCTGTCCCTGCGCAGCGCAGTCGACGTCGAACGGCTCGACCAGCCGCGGGTCGCCGAAGGGAACCATCGGCTGGGAAAATCGGGCCACGACCTGTCTGACGTCCTTGACCTCGCCCTGTGGAGAAAACGACTCCACGCGCGCGGGCTCTGCAGCAGCGGCGCACGGCATTGCGGCAGCCAGGGCGAGCGCGGCACAGATGTGCACAATCTCGCGCACCACGCGAGTTGCAGGTTCGAACCGGGCCAATGTTCGGGCCAATGTTGGGATCGTCGACATGCGGCTCCCCGGCATTCTGCCGGAGCGTCGTGTCAATGTGCTGCGGCGATTGTGGCAACCGCAGGGCAGCGCGCCGCCAGCGTGACGTTATTGGCAGAGACGCGCGCGCGGGACCACGTGCACCGAGATGTACCGACATGTACCGAGGTGCACCGCAGATCGCCGCTGCGCCGCTGCTGTGCTATCTTCGCCGCGATCCGGTCCCGGAAAACGCGGCGGGTTCATGACGGTTCTTTTCATGACATTCCTCCCATGACCTTCCTCTCTCTCGTTCTCGCCCTGCTCCTCGAGCAGTGGCACCCGTTGGTCGACCGGCGGGCCGTGAACGCACCGCTCATCGCCTGGGCTGACTTCCTCGAGCGCAAGCTGAACGCCGGAGGAGTGCAGCAGGGGCTCCTGGCGTGGGCTGCGGTCGTGGTGCCGACGGTCTTGCTTGCCTGGTTCGTCTACTCGATTCTCTACTCGGTCACGCCGCTGCTCGGTCTGGCGTTCAACGTCGCGGTGCTGTACGCGACCACGGGCTTTCGGCAGGAGAGCCACACTTTCACGGAAATCAATCGGGCACTGCGGGAGGGCGAGCTGGCAACTGCGCGGCGCCTGCTCGGCGATTACCGCGGCCACAGCTGCGACGCTCTGTCGGCGGGTGAAGTCGCACGCCTTACGATCGAGGGCGCGCTGACCTTTTCCTACCGCAACGTGTTCGGGCCGATGTTCTGGTACGTGCTGCTGCCCGGACCGACCGGAGCGGTTCTCTACCGCGCCGCGTCCCTGCTCGCGCAGCACTGGGGCGACCGCGTGGATCCAGACTTCGGAGGTTTCGGCGTGTTCGCGCGCCGGGCCCTCGCAAAGCTCGATTGGCTGCCGGTGCGCGCCACCGCGGTGTCGTTCGCGATCGTCGGCGATTTCGCCGATGCGTTCGATTGCTGGCGAACGCAAGCTGCGACCTGGCGCGACCAGGTGCTTGGCGTTGTCCTGGCGAGCGGTGCCGGCGCGATGGGCGTTCGAATCGGCGCGGCTTACCCCAGTGGGGAACACGTCGAGGAGCGCCCCGAACTCGGCACGGGCGAGCTGGCCGAGCCGGCGCACCTCGATGCGACGGTCGGTCTGATCTGGCGTGCGCTGGTGGTCTGGCTAGGTCTCCTGGGCGTCTTGAGCATCGTGGCCGCCGTGAGCTGAGGTTGTGTACCGGCGCGCCCGTTGATCATCCCGCGCGCAGCCTTCCGCACTTCCAGCAGGTGGTGAACTGTCCTTCGAGCTGCTCGCCGCAGTGGTCGCAGGTCCATGGTGCCTCCGTACCCGGGCGCGCTCCGCGCCATTCGGCCAAGACGCGCTCGGCCCGCCAGCGGTCGGCCTCGTCGCGGAGATGGAGTTCCAGCGCACATTCGGTGAACGGAATCTCGCCCGCCAGTCGCGCGAGGAGCTCGTTCTTCAGAAAGCAACGAATCCCCTCGGCCTCGAGGACGTTCTTGAGATGATGGATCTCGAGCGAATCGAGCGACGCGATCAGCGGCCTCATCGATGGTGCTCGGCGACGAGGATGCGGCGGAGCAGCGCGAGCCGACGCGACGCGATGCGGCCGTCGCTCGCTGCGGTGAGGACGGCGCACCGGGGCTCGGTGTCGTGCCGGCAGTCGCTGAAATGGCACTGTCCGGCGAGCGCGCGCAGTTCCGGGAAGCCGTGCTCGATCTGCGCCTGGTCGAGATGCGCGAGGCCGAACTCCTGCAGCCCCGGCGAGTCGATGATCGCTCCGCCGCCGGGCAGCCGGAACAGCCGCGTCGCAGAGGTGGTGTGGCGCCCGGAATCGAGAAAGGTCGAGATCTCCTGGGTGCGCAGTCCGGCTCCGGGAACGAGAGCATTGACGATGGTCGATTTTCCCATTCCCGACTGACCGATCAGCACGGTCGTCTCACCCGTGAGGCGCGCCGCGAGGGGTTCGACATCCGCGAGGGCGCTGATCGCGAGCACTGGGTATCCGGCAATCGTGAACTGATGCAGGCGCGCCTCCGCTGCGCGCGCGGCGGCTGCCAGGTCGGCCTTGTTCAGGACGACGAGCGCCTTGATCCCCTGGCATTCCGCGGCGACCAGGATGCGACAGACGAGCTCGTCCGAAAAGCTCGGTTCCCCCGCGACGACGACGGCGACTTGCGTAGCGTTGGCCGCGATCAGCTTCTGGCGGTGCGGCGCGGCGCGCAGAAAGAGCGAGGCACGCGGCTCGAGGCCTTCGATGACCCCCGCGTCGCGACCCGCCGGCGCATACTGCACCCGGTCGCCGCACGCGAGCAGGCTCTTCTTTCCGCGCGGCACGCAGCGGACCAGCGCCGAATCACCGGTTTCCACGACGTAGTGTCGCCCATGCGCCGCCACGACCGTGCCCGTGGCGAGTCCGCCGCCGATCAAGTGGCGAGCGCCGCTTCGATCTTGGCCGCGCAGATGAAATCGTTCTCGGACAACCCGCCCACCGAATGCGTGCTGAACGCCACGCGGCACTTGCTGTAGCTCACCGCCAAGTCCGGATGGTGGTCCTCCCGGTGGGCGATCCACGCAACCATGTTCACGAAGGCCATCGTCTCGTAGTAGTTCTTGAAGGGGAAGACCTTGACGAGCGTATCGGCCTCGACCTGCCAGCCCGCCACCTCCCGGGAGAATCCTGCCGCGTCCTTGGGATCGAGCTTCGCGACGGAGGGCTTGCAGTGTCGTGCAGCGAGGGTGGTCATGTCGGCCTCATTCGCAGGAATGCCTGCAGCCTGGCAATACGCAGCGCTGCGGGGGGGTGGGAGTCGTAGAACGCGGAATGCACCGGATCGGGGGTGAGCGTGGATGCGTTGTCCTGGTAAAGCTTGACCAGCGCGTGGACGAGGTCGCTCGCGTTCGCCTGATGCGCCGCGTACACGTCCGCCTCGTACTCGTGCCGGCGCGAGTAGACGCTGGCGAGCGGGTGAAGCATAAACGTGAATGCAGGCAGCGCCATGAAGAACAGCAACAGCGCGAGCGCCGTGCTCGGGGTCTCGACACCGAGTCCCGTGAAGAACCACTTCTGACCGATCAGGTAGCCGAGCGCCGCGAGAAACACGAGGCTCATGAAGGCGACCATGGCGATGCGCTTGACCACGTGGCGATGCTTGAAGTGGCCGAGCTCGTGCGCGAGCACGGCCTCGATCTCCTGCGGTGCGAGCCGTTGCATCAACGTGTCGAAGAAGACGATGCGCTTGGCCGCGCCCAGTCCGGTGAAATACGCGTTGCCATGGCTCGAGCGCTTCGAACCGTCCATGACGAAGAGCCCCTTGGCGCGAAAGCCGCAACGCGTGAGGAGCGTCTCGATTCGCTCTCTCAGCGACTCGTCCGCAAGCGGCGTGAACTTGTTGAACAATGGTGCGATGACGGTCGGGTAGATCGCGAGGATCGCGAGATTGAACGTCATCCACGCCAACCAGACGTACAGCCACCAGTAGGTGCCCATCCGGTCCATGAGCCAGAGCACGGCGAAGAGCAGCGGCAATCCGAGGGCGGCGCCGAGCGTGACCTGCTTGGCGAGATCCGCGATGTACAGTCCCGGCGTCATGCGGTTGAAACCGAATTGCTCCTCTATGACGAAGACCCGGTAGATCGAAAATGGCAGATCGACGACCCCGCTGATGACCGCGACGCTGGCGACCAGGGCGATTCCGTGCGCATAGCCGCCGGGCAGGAAGACACCGCTCCACGCATCGGCGAGGAACTGGAGGCCGCCACCAAGCGTGAACGCGAGGAGGAGGGCCACCGAGACCAGCATCTCCCAGATTCCCAGGCGGGTCTTTGCGACGGTGTACCCGGCCGCGCGCTGATGGGCTGACAACGTCACGTTCGCGGCGAACTCGGCAGGCACCTCATCCCGATTCGCCAGCACGTGACGGATATGGCGTCGCGCCAGCCAGAGTCGCGTGGCCAGGGTGACTGCGACGGCAATCAGAAATGCGGCCGTGAAGGGATGCATCAGAGTGGGCGCAAAGGGCTGAAAATGGGGTCGAATTGGGGTCAGTATGGCAGGCCGAGTATGCGACAATCCAACCCTATATTACCGCATCGAAACCGAAAGAAATCAACGGCATGCCTCAAGATCAGAGCAATCTTGCCTGGTTGGACATGGAAATGACCGGTCTCGCCCCCGACACCGATCGCATTATCGAGGTGGCGCTGGTCGTGACCGACAGCCAGCTCGAAATCGTCGCGGAAGCCCCGGTGCTCGTGATCCGTCAGCCCGATGCGGTCCTCGAGGCGATGGACGGGTGGAACAAGTCCACGCACGCCCGCTCGGGGTTGATCGACAAGGTCAAGGCCGCCACGCTCACCGAGAGCGACGTGGAGGCGCGCATGATCGAATTTCTGCGCGAGCACGTTCCTGCAAACGCTTCGCCGATGTGCGGCAATTCGATCTGCCAGGACCGCCGGTTTCTCGCGCGCTGGATGCCGCAGTTCGAGGCGTACTTCCACTACCGCAACCTCGATGTGTCGACCCTGAAGGAGCTCTGCAAGCGCTGGAAGCCGGCGGTGGCGAAGGGCTTCACCAAGGGCTCGAAGCACGAGGCCCTCGCCGACATCCATGAATCAATCGAGGAATTGAAGTATTACAGAGAGCATTTTCTGAAAGAGTAGCGAGGCGCGTCCCGGGAGCGGGTAAAAAGCGGAAGGATACGATCAGGAGGAAACCGGCTGGTTTCCTCCCGATACCCTCCTTCCCGCTAAGAGCAGTCTGCGGAGCGGCGGGTGTTGTCTTTTTCCCCTCCTTTCCAAGAAGGGGTGGCTGCGTAGCAGCCGGGGTGGTGCAGTCGACTCTGTTTATCGTTCCGGCGGCAGCAACTTTCCTGGGTTCATCAGGTTCTCTGGATCAAACGCGTGCTTTATCGTGCGCATGAGATCGACGGCTTCGCCGTGCTCCTCGTTCAGCCATTCGCGCTTGCCATAGCCGACGCCGTGTTCGCCGGTGCACGTGCCTTCCATGTCGAGCGCGCGCTTCACCAGCCGCTCGTTGAAGCCCTTGGCCTCGGCGAGATCCTGCCCACTTTCCGGGTCGATCAGCACCATGCAGTGGAAATTGCCGTCTCCGACATGGCCGAACAACGGGATGGGCATCGAGGCATGCGCGATATCCTTTCCCGTCTCGACGATGCACTCGGTGAGGCGCGAGATGGGCACGCACACGTCGGTCGATACTGCCCGGCAGCCGGCGCGGAGTTGCAGCCCCGCGAAGTAGGCCTGATGCCGGGCCGCCCATAGCCGGTTCCGGTCCTCAGGCTTGGTCGACCACTCGAATCCCTCGCCACCGTGTTCGCGCGCGATCTCCTGGACCAGCTCCGCCTGCTCGACGACGCCCTGTTCCGTGCCGTGGAACTCGAGCCAGAGGGTGGGCTGCTCCTTGTAACTCGTCTTGTTGTAGGAGTTGATTGCCTTCATGGTCGTCGCGCAAAGCGCCTCGCTGCGGGCGATCGGGATGCCGCTCTGCAGCGTCTGGATCACCGTATCGACGGCGCCAGCCATGTCCTTGAACGAGCAGACTGCCGCAGACATCGCCTCGGGAATCGCGTACAGACGGACGGTCACCTCGGTGATCACGCCGAGCGTTCCTTCGGAGCCGACGAAGAGGCGCGTCAGGTCGTATCCGGCCGCCGACTTGCGCGAGCGGCGCGATGTCTTCAGGATCCGGCCGTCGGCCGTGACCACGGTGAGTGCCAGGGTGTTCTCGCGCATGGTGCCGTAGCGGACCGCATTGGTTCCGGAGGCGCGTGTCGACGCCATACCGCCCAGAGTGGCATCCGCTCCCGGATCCACCGGGAAGAACAGGCCGGTGTGGCGGATCTCCTCGTTCAACTGCTTGCGGGTCACGCCCGCCTGAACGGTGACGTCCATGTCCTCGGCATGTACGGCGAGCACCGCGTTCATTTGGGACAGGTCGATGCACACGCCTCCCGAGTACGCGAGGATGTGCCCCTCCACGGACGTGCCGACGCCGTAGGGAATGATCGGGAGCCGATAGCGACGGCAGATGTTCACGATGTCGCGCACTTCCTCGGTGGAGTGCGGATAGGCCACCGCGTCGGGCAGGGCGTAGGGATAGTATGACTCGTCCTTGCCGTGCTGCTCGCGCACACCGCGCGAGACACTGACGCGGTCCCCGAGCAGCGCGCGCAATTCGGCGAGCGCAGACGTCTCGAGTTCTCTGGGCTGATTCATTACGTTGCCTCCGTTCCGGACCGGTCTATTCCAGCTTGATCTCACCGTCGAACTTCACGGAAAGCTTGATCCCCGGCACCTCCAGCGTGACCTGCGCGGGAAATATCTCGTTGCCCTTGATCACCCCCGATTCGCGCGCTTTCGCCACGGCCTGCTCGATCTCGCGCTGCGAGCCGACGCCCACGACCTTCAGGAACTTGCGTATCGACAGGTTGAAACTCTCTTCGTTCATCGGGTCCTCCCAGCTTGGCGCAGGCTAGTCTGCGGGTCGGGAGAAGTCAATTCCTGACGTACAGGCGGTAGCGTTCGGCGTCACGCGGGCGGCGTCCTTCCCAGATCTCCGTCCACTGCGCGCCAGGATTGTCGGTCGGTCGGCGCACCGCGGGCGCCTGTACCAGCAGCCACCGACACCCGGTGACGCCGTGCACCTCCGCTCGCTGCGTGATGAGCCCCGCGTAGTAGTGGAATGCGGCACGTTGCGTCTCGCCCAGCCCACGGCTCTCCAGGCAGTCGAGCTCCGCGGGCAGCTCCTTGCGAAGCGAAGCTGCCACGTTCCGGTAGGTCTTGCCGTAGTCGATCCAGGCGATACCGAGCGTCATGGTCAGGCCCCACGTCACCGTCACACCTGCCGCCCAGTGTGTGAGGCTGCGCAACGTGGAACGCTCGCTGCGTGCGATGAGCAGGAACCACGCGATGGTCAGCAGCAATGCGAACAGCGCGGGAAGCCAATGGAACTCACCGACGAATCCGGGCGCGAGCTTCGCGACGTTCTGGGCGAGCGGTGGGGGGGTTCCGGTGACCGACGCGAACCACATCACCCACGCAAAGCCCACCGCGAGCGAGAACGTCATGATCGCGAACCAGGCAAGCGCATTTGCGGCGCCGCGGCGCAGCCCCAGCGCGGCGGCACCCGCCGGAATCGAAAGCGGGACGAGCAGGGCAAGCGCGTCCATCTCTTCCGCAGCGGGCCGGCTGAGCAGCAAGAGCACGAAGCAGACTGCGGCGCCGACGAACGGTACGGCAAATCCCGGGTCACGCAGGTAGCGTCGATACTCCCACGTTGCCCAGAGCGCGAGCGGCCACACCGGCCATGCCGCCCACGAGAATATCTTGAGATAGCCGAGCAGCTTGTGCCAGGTCGGTGGATCCGAGATCGACGCGAATTGCCAGGTGAGCCACCACTCGAAGTAATGCGGCGCCTTTACCGCGAGCGCGACAGGCCATGCAATCGCGAGCGGCGCGAGCACCACCAGACCGAGCGTGACCGCGATCGCATAGTTGCGGGCTCGCAGTGCAGCCGAGAACGGCAGAACCAGCAGCGCGGCGGCGAGCGGCTGGAGCATCGCGACCAACCCTTTCGCGAGAAAAGCCACGCCGGTTCCGCAGCCGAAGACCAATGCTGATTTGTACGGCTTCTTGTGCGAGATGGCGAGGCCATAGTAAGCCGCTGCGAGTCCCGCGAGCATTGCCGTCTCGGCCGCGGTCTCGTGCGCGTGCCATACGAGCCCCAGGCAACCCAGGAACGCGAGCATGGAAAGATCGCCCTGAACCTTGCCGTAGAGCTCGCGCGCCGCGAGCCGCACGAACCAGAACGTCGCGGCCATGAAGAGCATGCTCGGAATCCGCGCCGCGTCGTGGGGTGCCAGCACTCCGCCAAGCGCCTTCACGAACGCGGCGGCGACCCAGTAGAAGAGCGGGCCGTCCTCGAAGTAGGGGTCACCCGCCAGTCCGAGCGTTAGCCAGTTCCCCGACTGCAGCATCTGCCAGACCACCCCAAACGCGACGGCGTCCTCGGTCTTCCACGGATCGTGGCCGAGTATTCCGGGCAGCAGAAACGCCATGCCGAGGAACGCCAGTGACCAGCCGGCGAGGGGCAACGGAATTCTGCGGCGGAGCCAGCTCTGCACGACGCGCCGTTATGCCACGTTCTCTCGGCGTGGCCGTGGGTCGCGTGCGATCGCGCGGGGAAGCCACCCGGCCCGCCAGCATCGCGTTGCCGCGACCAGGACCGCACGGAACAAGGCATTCATGGAGCGAATTCTAAACCGGGGAACGGGCAATCGGTACGCAGACGGCGTTTTCGCCGTCTCGCCGTCACGACCTCGAAGAATTCGGAATTGGGCCGGGCGGTGCGCATCGACGCCCGCCGCTTTGGAGACTTTCCACCTCCACGCAGCGTCTGCAAGCGCGCCGTACTGTACCGGCGCGCCTGCGGGCTCGTACGTCGCGTCAGGACCTGGCGGAGTCGCTTCCGTTCGCGGGTACGCTGGGCTTCATGCGCATCCGGACAAGTTTGGCCGCCATTTCAAGACTGGTTCGCAGACGCTCGGTCGCGAGCGCGAGCTGGTGCAGCTCGTTCGAGCTTCCTTCGCTCAATCCCTCGACACCCAGGTCGGCTTCCTCACCGACCGAGATGGCGGCGGTGGCCGCGGTGAGGCGCTGGATCGGCCGGACGACCACGAACCGGATAAAGAAGTACGACACCAGGAAGGCGACGACCACGAGCGCTATCTGCCACGGCGCGATGACCGAAAGCGCGACGTCCATGAACGGCTTGGTCGGCACGCGCACGCTGATGATCCCCGCGACGTCCCCTTCCTTGAAATTGAATCCGCGCTCGGTGCCGTAGCGGACTTTCACGTCGTTCGGCGCGCTGTCCGGATCGCCGTGGCAGCCGATGCAGGATTTCTTGTGATAGAGCGTGCGGGCATAGCGCAGACTGCCCGGAAGGACTTCGTAATACTCCTTCAGCTTCGACTGCTTGACCGTCGCGAGCGCCCGCTCCTCGAACGCGTCCGGCTTGTTCACCGGGTTCATGAAGTTGTCCGACGTCATGCGGAACTTCGCGTGCGAGCTGGATTTCTCGACCACCTCGGAGTACTCGCGCTGCGCGAGCGCCGGGTTCTTCGAATAGAAGTTGACCGCCGCCAGCGCACTGTTCGCGCCGGCATCTCCGCTGGCCACCGTCTTCTGCAGCAGCGGCATGTGCCCGAGGTAGCTCTTGTCGTTGTCCTTGACCCAGACGCGACCGTATTGCGCCACCCAGCTGCCGAAGGCGTCGACGTTGTCGGCCACCGTCTCGGCCTGGCTCTTGAGCTGGTTGTGGTAGACGCGGTCGAGAATGAAGTAGAAGGCGACGCCGAGTGTCGCCAGCGAGAGGATGAACACCACCGCGAACTGGGTTGCTATCGATCGTGTCTTCAGCATCTGGGACTCCTTAACCTTCGATCGGCCCGTCCTTCTGGGGCACACTTTTGTCAGGACTTGATGCAGTGCATCGCCCTGCTGAGAAACGCCTCGCGCTTGGCGGCATTGGGAATCTGGCGGCCGAGCAGCTTCATGTACTCGAATGCATGAGTCCCATTCACCTTGTTGCCGCTGGCGAGCCAGCGCCGGCGAACGTCCTCGGCCAGCACCTGGCCGAACGGCCCCACCTCGAGTACGTACTGCGCATCGATCGCATCGCACATCTCAAGCACGCCTTGAGGTGTGCTGTTCGGACCGGACATGCTGCTCTCCCGTGCATCCTGGTTCCACCCCCGGCGTTGGCGGTTGTTGTTGACCGGGCGAACGATCATACGATGCAGCGCCCCGCGTCGACGCGGCCGGCGTTTCGAAACGCTCGACTTTGTCACGCAAAAAGCGTGGTCGGAACCGGGGCGCGTGCGGACTTTGCGTAACCGTTCACACCTTTCGCGGAACACCGCGTTTTCGACGTGGTGAACGGGGTCGCGCGACGCTCCGAGTCGCGCTTGCTGGCATTGGTCTAAACTGGCTCGGCCTGCGGGGAGGGACCGAGGCACCATGCGCAGAAGTCGGCCCGCTCGAGGCGTTGTGCTATGAGCGACATATTCATAAGCTACCGCCGCGAGGATGCGCGCGCCGACGCGGGGCGGCTCTGTGACCGACTCGACAAACGCTTCGGCGCCAAGCATGTCTTCATGGATATCGAGGACATCAAGCCCGGCGCGGACTTCACGCGGGTTCTGGACGACACGCTGGACCGGTGCGATGTCATGCTGGTCATGATCGGCCGGAAGTGGCTCGATTCCGGAAACGCCGGCCGACTGCACGATCCCGGGGACTTCGTACGACTGGAGATCGAGAAGGCGCTCAGCCGGCGCGTCCTGGTCATTCCCGTCCTGGTAGCCGGCGCAACGATGCCTTCGGTCGATGCGCTCCCGAAAGAATTGCGCGAGCTTACGCAGCGACAGGCGTTCGAGATCCGGGACAGCAGCTTTCACGAGGACGCCGACCGCCTGATGGGCGTCATCACCGCGGCGCGCAAGCGTGAGCACAGCTGGCGCCGGCCTGCGAATTTCGTGTGGTTAGCTGCCGCGCTGGCATTGCTCGCTCTCGGCGTGGGGTTGCGCGCCCCGATAGGAGAATGGTTCGCGCCGCCTCTCAGTCTGCGCAGCGAGCCCGCGACCGTATCGCGGGACGCGGTGAGCCTCATGCTCGCGGAGCACGGGTTGCACGATCGAGTCCGCAACCCACAAGGTCGCGGCCCGGGCAATCGTTACGACCGGCGGATGAGCGAAGGGCAGATCGTCATCGTCGACGGTTCGACGCGGTTGATGTGGCAGGGTGTCGGCAGCGAGCAAGTGGTCTTCCGGGCTGCGGCCGCCGATGCCATCGCAGCGCTGAACGCGCGCAACTTTGCCGGCTACTCCGACTGGCGGTTGCCCACCCTGGAGGAGGCGATGTCGCTGGTCCGGCCCGATGCCCTGGACGGACTGTACATGGACCCCCAGTTTGCACCGCGCTCGGCGCCATTTGTATGGACCGCGGATCTCGAATCCGAGGAGCGGGGCTGGCTGGTGAATTTCTTCTTCGGTAGCTGCGATACCGAGAAGCTTGGCTTCCACGCCTACCTGCGGGCCGTCCGGGCGGACACGGGGTGAGTTTTCCCAGCTCCTGACGGTGACGCGTGGCGAAATTCACACTGGTGCGCCGCCTGGCACTCGGTTTGTAACTACGTCACAACAAGCACGTGCAGATGAACGGGTGTTGGCGGCGACATGAGCCTAGTCTGAAAGCGTGGCCGCCAGGGTTGTGAAACCTTCGCAAGCAACGAGGACAGACCGGCCCGCGGCGCTAAAGACCAAAGGAGAGAGATCATGGACGACACGATCACCAAAGGACCGGAAACGATCGGCGGCACGCGACGCGCCTCCGAAAGGAGTCAGATGGACACATTCCTGAGCGGCAACCCGGCTTCGGTCGGCGTTCTCGCGGGCGTCGTCACGATGGCGGGACAAATTGCTGCGCAGTTCGAGATGCCCAGTCATGCGTGCCGCTTCACGGCACTCCTTTTCGCGCTGCTGCTCGCTTGCTATCAGGTGCATTTTGCACAGAAGCGCAGCACGCGCGAGTCGGTGTTCCTCGTTCCCATTGTCGCCGTCACGATCTTCACGACAGGCTGGGGAGCAAACGGGCTGATTTTCGAGGCGCAGGCACATCCGCGGAGCACACCCACCGCCCAGGCCGAACGTCAAGTGTCGTCGCTCGAGCAGATCAGCGAGTTCTTCATCCCCAGCGCGAATGCCGCGACCGAAACCGGCGCACAGAACGACCGGGAAAGCGATCGGGAGCGGCGTAAAGGTGGCTGGAAACGCTGGTAGTCTCTGCTCGTCCCGGGAGGATGCGGCGGCGCGCGACCGCTGCATGGGGCATTTTTGAGCCACTGTCGCTACACTCGGCATTGGAGAGCGGTGCGTATTCGCCGCGCCTGTCACTCGTCGGAGAGATCGATGCCGTTGCCCGAGCTGTCCATCCTCGAGACTCGCGTCCTCGGGGTGCTGGTCGAGAAGGAGCGCACCGTTCCGGACGCTTACCCGCTTTCGCTCAACGCGCTCGTCCTCGGCTGCAACCAGAAGAACAATCGCACTCCCGTCCTGCAGGTGAGCGAGCGCGAGGTACAGGCGGCGCTCGACGCGTTGCGTCCGCTGTCGCTGGTGATCGAATCGAGCGGCTCGCGCGTGATGCGGTTCAGCCACAATCTGGAACGGGTGCTCCGGATCGACGAGCGCGCCGTGGCGCTCCTGGCGGCGCTGATGTTGCGCGGTCCGCTGACGATCGGTGAGCTGCGCTCGAACGCCGATCGGCTCGTTCGCTTTCCCGATCTCGGTTCGGTCGAAACGGAAATGCGCAAACTCGCAATGGGGTCCGAGACGCAAGGCGGACCGCTCGTCGCGCTTCTCCCACGCGCGCCCGGGGAACGCGAGCCACGCTGGGCGCACTTGCTCTC
>JBAVOG010000069.1:0-5930 GCA_049691875.1 Burkholderiales bacterium
CTTCGGCGCGCGCAACCGCCTCCCGCCGCAGGGCGCGCTCCGCGCGAAAGATCGGCACGCCGAGCCGCCCCTGTGATTGCGCGATGACCAGATTGTCGAGCACGGTCATGCTGCCGAAGAGTTGGGACGTCTGGTAGGTCCGGGCGATGCCCGCACGCGACGCCTGATAGGCTGGCCGCCCAGCAAGCGACTCCACGCCCAGTCGGATCGTGCCGGTGTCGGGTCGATAGAAACCGCTCAGCATGTTGAGCACCGTGGTCTTGCCGGCGCCGTTCGGTCCGATGAGACTGGTTACCGCGCCGGGCTCGGCAGCGAAGGCGAGGTCGGTCACCGCCCGGATGCCTCCGAAGCTGATCGAAAGCTGCTCCATTGCCAGCGGTCGACGCTGGGAATGCAGTGCCCGTGCGCGGGCTTGCGTGCGCATGGACGCAGTCCGGGCAGTGCCGCTGCGCCGCGCAAAAAACTTCTCCGCAGCTCCCACGATGCCCTGCGGCGCCACCCAGAGCACGATCAGCATCAGCCCACCGAAGAAGAGCAGCCGGTACTCGGCCAGCCCGGAGAGCACCTCCGGCAGCAGCACCACGACGGCTGCGCCGATGATCGGGCCCGTGACCGTGCCGGCACCGCCCACCATCACCACGAGCACGAACAGGATCGACTGGAGAAACGTGAAGGTCGACGGCGTGACGAAGCTCGAAAGCGGCGCGAAGAGCCCACCGGCGATCCCGGCACAGAACGCAGACAGGCCGAATGCCATCGTCTTGATCGCCACGGGATTGAGCCCGATCGACTCGGCGGCAGTCTCGGAGTCCTTGACGGCGCGCATCGCGTGTCCCCAGGAACTCGCCGAGAGCCGCCAGAAGGCGAAGAGCAGGACCGCTGCGATGAACAGCGCAAGCAACGTCACCCCACGTTCGCCGAGCGTGATGCCCATCACGGCCGGCGAGGGAATGCCCATGATTCCGTTCTGGCCACCGGTGAGGTCGCGCCCCTCCACGAGGCTTTGCTCGACGATGAACCCGAAAGCGATCGTCACCATCGCGAGATACGGGCCCTTCACGCGCACCGCCGGCAGCGCAAGCAGCGCGCCCGTCGCGCCGGCTATCACCGCGGCGATCGGCAACCCGAGCCAGAAGCTGATCTCGGTTTTCGTGGTGAGAATCGCCACGACGTATGCGCCGATCGCATAGAATCCGACATGACCGAAGGACACCTGCCCCGCCAGGCCGAGCAGCACGTTCAGGCCGATGCCGACGATGGCGGTGAGCGCAAGCGTGCCGATGACGAACACGTAGTAGCCGTTCGCGAACGCCGCGAACCCTGCAGCGCCTAGAAAGCAGGCCGCCACCAGCACGGCATGGAGCGGCCGCACCCGCGGCACCGTCCCGTAGGCGCTCATACCTTCTTCACCTCCGCGCGACCGAACAGTCCGTTCGGCCGCAGCGCCAGCGCGACGATGACGAGCGCGAACGTAAGGATCTGCGTATAGGTGGACCCCAGGCCGGCGGTGATGAGACCCTCGACGACACCGAAGAGCAGCCCCGCGATCATGACGCCCCACGCGCTCGTGATGCCGCCGAGAATCGCGACGGCGAAGGCCTTCAGGCCGAACAGCGTGCCCATGTCGGAATGCACGTTGAAGAGCGGCGCGATCATGATCCCGGCCACGCCCGCGAACACCGTGGAGACCGCAAACGCCAGCGTGATCGCAGCCGACACGTTGATGCCCATCAGGCGCGCCGCGTCCTGGTTCTGCACCACGGCGAGCAGCGCCTTGCCGAGTCGCGCCCGGCGCATGAAGAAATGCAGGAGTCCCGCCAGCGCAAGCCCGATCACCGGAATCGCGAGCTGCAGCGGCGAGACACCGATGCCCAGGACCTGCACGTAGTCGCTGGCAAGCGGCAGCGGGAACCCGCGCGGCTCCTTGCCGAACGTGAAAAGCACCGTATTATCGGCGACGATCCCGATGGCGACAGTGGCCATCAGCCACGCGCTCGACCCGCGCTCCGCGAACGGCCGGATTGCGACCCGCTCGACCACCACGCCGTACAGCGCGCAAAGCGCGAGCGCGACGATCACCGCGGGCACGAACGGCCAGCCCAACGTCACGGCAAAGGTGTAGGCGAACACCGCGCCGAGCATCATCGAGCTGCCCTGCGAGAAGTTGACCGTGCTCGATACCGAATAGGTGATGTAGAACCCCAGTGCGAGGAGCCCGTACATGCTTCCCAGTCCGATGCCGGAGACGAGTGCGGAGGCGAGCATTGCGAGGCAAACAAGAAAATGAAGACGGCCGCCGCAAGGCGGCCGTCCGAGGCGGCCAATGATAGCCGACCGGGGCGCGCGACCGCGCCCCGATTGCAGGTCGCTACTTCGCCATTCCGACCGGCAGGATCTTGCCGTCGATGAACTGCGTCCAGACGTAATCGTTCTCGGTGATCGCGTCGTGAACCTTGGGCGAGAACGGCTTGGTGTAAGTCTTGATGAGGCCTTCGTACTTGTCGATCTTGTAGAACGCCTGGCGAATCTTGTCGCCGTCGGTCGACCCGGCGATCTGGATCGCCTGCGCCACCAGCATCATCGCATCATAAGCGTTCGCCACCCCGACGGCCGGCGTCACGTCACCCGGACCCTTGATGTCCGGATACTTCGCCATGAGCTCTTTCATCACCTTTTCTCCGACGGGCGTCTGCTTGCCGAAGAAGCTGTAAGTCTGGACGAAGTGCACTTTCTTGGCGTTCGGGCCCGCGAGCTCGGAGAAGCGGCCGCCCGCCGGTCCCCAGTGCGAGACGATAGGAACGTCCCAGCCCATACGGTCCAGCGATTTCACGACCTGCGCGGAGGGTCCCACGTTGCCGACCATGAACAGCGTGTCGGCACCAGCTTCCTTGAGGCGCGTGAGCTGCGGGACGACGTCGATGTCGTTCCCCTCGAACTTCTCGATGCCGGCGGGCTTCACTCCGGCGGCCGCCATGGCGGCGGTGAGCCCCTTCTCGTTCGATGCACCCCACGGATTGTTGATGAGGATGAGTCCCGGCTTCTTGGTGTTGAAGGTCTTCTGCGCGTACTGGAGCATCGCCTTGTCGACGATCTCGTCCACGGCCGAGACACGGAACACGAAGTTGGGGTTCGCGCCGTTCTTGGTGATCGGCGTGCCCGCAGCCCAGGGTCCGATGAAAGGCACCTTCGCCTGGTTCATGATCGGGACGATCGCGAGCGACACCGGCGTGTCGAGCCCGCCGAACAGCACCGCGACCTTCTCGTTGAAGACGAGCTCGCGCGCGGCGGTGACACCCTTGGCAGGAGTCGCCTCGTCGTCCCGGCGGATCAGCTCGAACTTGCGGCCACCGAGGACGCCGCCATTGGCGTTGAGCTCGTCGATGGCAATGGTAAGACCGCGCGTGATGGCCTCGCCGGCGCGGGCCGATTGACCCGAGAGCGCGGTGGTCAGGCCGATCTTGATCGGATCTGCCGCCACGGCGGGAATCGTCAGCCCCGCAGCGAGTGCACCGATTGCAATCAGGCCGAGCTTGAGAACCGAGCGCCGCCGCCAGGCGGCCGTATCGATGCGAGTCATGAAATCCCCCCTCAAGAATTGTGCGAACCGGTTTGCGAACAAATGCTTCCCCACCCGGCGCGGGCCAGGCTCGAAATCATTCAGCAAGCGACGTGCCAATGTGGCGACGTGGAGTGGGGCCGCCGCCTGCTAAGATTGCAGCGGAGTCGCCAGGAAGCACCCCATGCCACTGCATAATATCCCAATCCGCTCGATGCCCTCGGACGCCTCTGCGGAGGCTTGCGCGCCGCACTGACCGCCGCCACCGGCGCAGAATGACGCACTGCTCCGGTGCGTCGTGCACTGCGTCGGGGCGCCAATTCCAGGATCCACCCGGATTCCACCTTTCCCCAGCGGACAATTACATGGATCTCGACTTCGGCACGCTCACCGAGCATCAACGCTACAAGCTGATGGCGAGCCTCATCATTCCCCGGCCCATCGCGCTCGTCACGACCGTCAATGCGCACGGCGTGGTCAATGCGGCGCCCTTCAGCATGTTCAACATGCTGGGCGAGGAACCGCCCATCGTCATGATCAGCCTCAACAAGCGCGAGAGCGGCGAAGTCAAGGACACGGCGGCCAACATCCTTGCCAGCGGCGAGTTCGTCGTGCACCTGGTCGACGAGGCGATCGCCGATCGGATGCATCGCTGCGGCGCGCACTATCCGCCCGACGTGAGCGAAGTCGAGGTCGTGGGATTCACCACCGCACCGTCGATTGCGATCAAGCCGCCGCGGATCGCGGAGGCGCCCGTTTCGCTGGAGTGCACGCTCTTCGAGAAGATCGAGACGCCGAGCCGGCACATCTTCATCGGGCGCGTGCTCTGGATGCATGCGCGCGACGATCTGATCGACCTCGAGCGCTACCGCGTGCGCCTGCAGAACTACTTCCCCATTGCCCGTTTCGGGGCGAGCTTCTACACCCGCACGCGCGACCGGTTCGCGATCAGCGAAGGCGCCCACCCGGAAAATTCCACCTCCATCGACGAGATGTGACAGGGGTTTGAAAAATGCGAGCCGTAGCGGCTTCGATCGACGATTCCAGCATAGAAGACAAACCCCGGGCGTACGAACAAGGGGGAAAGCCCCCTTGTATATTCCCCGGAACGAACAAGGGGCAAGCCCCTTGTAAATCCCCGGCGTGCGCGCCGAGTTTTTCTCCACGCAGGTAGGCTGCCGAAATCTGCAATGCGCGACCTTCGCTCCCACGGCCGCTACGACTATGCGCCGATCACGCGCCGTCAGGACTTCGCCTGGCCCGAGGGCAGGCGCCTGGCGGTCTACATCGGATTCAACATCGAGCACTTCGAGTTCGGGACCGGACGCGGCGCGAAGCTCGCGCCGTCGAGCGAGCCGGATGTTCTCAACTACTCGTGGCGCGATTACGGCAACCGCGTCGGCGTGTGGCGCTGCATCGAGCTCTTCGATTCGCTCAAGCTGCCCGTCGGCGTGCTGGTCAATACCGGGATCTACGACTACTGCCCGGAGGTGATGGCAGCGTTCCGGAGCGGACAGTATGCGTGGGGCGCCGAGGTGATCGGGCACGGCCACACGAACGCCGAGCACCAGGGGGAAATGTCCGAAGAAGCGGAGCGCAGGCTCATCGCCTATTGCACCGAGCGCATCGCGCGGGAAGAAGGCCGGCCGCCGGCGGGTTGGCTGTCGCCGTGGATCGCGGAAAGTCACGTCACGCCCGATCTCCTTCAGGAAGCCGGCTACCAGTACGTGCTGAACTGGGCGCACGACGATCAGCCGACACGCTTTCGCACGCGCGGCGGATCCCTCTGGTCGATTCCGTACCCGCAGGAGATCAACGACATTCCCGCCGTGATGGCGCGCCTGGCCGGCGCCGACGAGTTCGCGAACATGATCATCGACTGTTACGACGAGATGCTCGCGCAGTCCGACAGACAATCACTGGTCATGGGCATCGCGCTGCATCCGTACATCGTCGGCCAGCCGCACCGGCTGCGCCATCTCCGCCGGGCGCTGGCGCACATCGTGCAAAGCGGACGGGCTTGGTGGACCACGCCGGGCGCGATCCACGACCATGTTTCCCGAATTGCCGCGTGATCGGTCATTCCCTCACAGGGTGTTGAAAAATGCCCGTCCCGGCGGCTTCGAATGGCGGCATTCGCATGCAGGGCAAACCCCGGTCGCACGAACAAGGGGGAAAGCCCCCTTGTAAATCCCCGGAACGAACAAGGGGCCAGGGAAGGGGTGGGACCCTTCACTTCCCACCTGGCCTTGTATATCCCCTGGATGCGTGCGCGGAGTTTTTCAACATACTGCTAACTGCGCGGAACCCTCCTAGAATGTCGCCCATGCGCGCCCTGATTGCCCTGTTTACCGGTGGGGTTTCCCTCCTGCTC
>JBAVOG010000070.1:0-18248 GCA_049691875.1 Burkholderiales bacterium
GTCCTTTCTCCTCCAGCGACGTGCAGCGATTCGCCGCCAATGCCGGCGGCGGCAGGAGCGGCGTGCCCGCTGCACCCGGCGCGAGCGAGGCGCACGCCGCGTAGACGCTCATCAGGGTCATCGAATCGTAGATGCTGCGCCCCGCCGGATCGAAGGGCGGATCGTCGCCGAAGCGGATGACGAAGCGACCGTCTTCCGGTCCGATGTTCGGCTCGGTGACGACCAGGCCGTCGATCAGTCCTTTCTCGTCGTCCTCCAGGGCGCGCAGCGCCATCCCGCCGCCATTCGAGGCGCCGGCGGCGATCACGAGGGTGTTCTTGCGATCGAAGCGCTTGCCGCCTTTCGCCCCGAAGTGATCGTTCAGTGCCCAGAACGCAAACTCGATACCCTTGAGGGCGAATTGGCCCCAGAGGCGCTCGGGGTTGAGCTGCGAATGCGCGTGCTTGGTCGCGACGCGATGCGGGTTCGCGGCGAGGTACTCGTCGAGCCGGCGCGAGTCCCTGACTGCGAACTGCGCATCGTCGCCGATCGTGTCGGCCGGACCGAAGACGCCGTTGATGTCGTCGACCGCGTACGCTGCGGCTTCGGCGCCGAGCAGGTGAAAGCCGGTGTCGGTCCCCTTGCCGGGAAGCGCGACGGCGCAGCCCTTGAACAGCGCCCACTCGGCGACGGCAATGCCGCCGTACAGGCTGCGCGAGCCGGAGGGCACCGCCACCACGATGCACGGCTTGTTCTTGTTGAAGTGGCGTGGAATCTGCACCGCGGCCGGCACGTTGTTGACGTGCCCGTGCCAGTCGGGGCTGTGCAGATACGCCTTGTACTCGACGCCCGGGATCAGGCCCGGCTGCACCGGTGCGGGGAATGTCGGCGCTCCGGGCGATCCCGGACCCCACAAGAGACCCATTCCGCCGGCAGCAACCGTATCGACGATGCCGCGATAGTTGTTGTAGATGGCGCGCCGGCGGAGCTCCGCCGGCGTCGGGTTCAGCTGATCGACGAAGGCGGGTGGCACAGCCGATTGGAGGCCCGTCAGGTTGAGACCGGCTGACAGGAGGTCATCCGTGACGCCGTCGTAGACGGTGACGCTGACGCTCCCGCGGACAATCGGCACGCCGTGATCGTCCGCAAAAACCGCTGTTGCACTGAATGCGGCGAAGGCCGCGGCGAGCGTGAGCGAGCCGGATCGCTTCATGATGTCCCCCTCCAGGATTGTGCGGATGAAGCGTAGATCATCGCGGCGCGTTCGACAATGCCTCGACCTCCTGTCGAGGCAGGGCCAAGCGGACGCCGCGGGAAATTGGCAAGGGACAGGAAGATGGGTTCATCCGGGTTTTCCGTGGGTCCATGTAATGGAGATGGTATAGAAATGGCCTCAAAGGAGGGACGGGGCCATGCGCGATGTCGGGCTGTATCAGCAGCTTCTGGGCTTGGATGCGCCGTGGACAGTGGGGCGCGATGAGCTGTCGGTGGAAGGCGAGCGGCGGGGATCGCTCGCTTCGGGCGCCCACAGACTCAGGTGCTCGAGGGTGCGTCGGGTGCGGGTTGCGGAAGGTATGGACGGCGGTACACTGCGGGTCGCGGCTTCATCCTGGTCCATTGCAGAGAGGAAAACTCTCCGTGCTCGTGCACGCGATGGTGCATCACCTGCAGAACGAGGCCGGACTGAAGTACGGATGTCCGGGGGAGCGCGAGAAGCTCGTCTACGCCGCGCAGGACCGCTGGCTCGGACGCACCGGCCAGAATCTCATGGACGAGTTCGCGCTCGACCCCATGACCATGCTGGTCCGGACGAACTGCCTGTTCTGACGGCGAGCTACGCGGCCGCGCCCATGTCCAGCGTTTTACGAGGAATGCCACTTCGCTTCAAAATGCGGGTCGGGCCGCCTGCGCCCGCCAGGGAGACACCTCATGCGTCTGGACGCCATTCCGGTCGGGAAGAATCCGCCCGACGACATCAACGTGATCATCGAAGTGCCGGTCGGCGGCGAGCCGATCAAATACGAGATCGAAAAGGAATCGGGGGCACTGTTCGTCGACCGGTTTCTCTACACCCCGATGCGCTACCCGGGCAACTACGGGTTCGTTCCGCATACGCTGTGCGGCGACGGCGATCCGCTCGACGTGCTTGTGGCAAATACCCGGGCGCTCGTGCCCGGATCGGTGATCAACTGCCGCGCGGTGGGCGTGCTGGTCATGGAGGACGAAGCCGGGCTGGACGAGAAAGTCATCGCGGTACCCACCCACAAGCTGACCCAGCGCTACGATTCGGTGAAGACGGTCACCGATCTGCCCGAGATCACGCGCAGCCAGATCGAGCACTTCTTCCAGCATTACAAGGATCTCGAGCCGGGCAAGTGGGTGAAGATCCTGCGCTGGGGCGATGTCAGCGAGGCGCGCACTTTCATGCTCGACGCGATTGCGCGCGGCAAGGGAACTTGAGGACGCAAACGGGGCTATCCGCCCGGAATCCCCCCGCGGGCGCTTTTCCCCGATAATTGCCCCTACACGGCGGCCGGCGCGCCCTGCCCGGCCCGACAACCGGCCACTCCGGTCAATCAAAGTGAATCCGGGAGCCCCGCATGCACGACGCCGTCATCGTCTCCACCGCCCGCACCGCGCTGACCAAGAGCTGGCGCGGGGCGTTCAACCTGACCCATGGAGCGAAGCTCGGCAGCCACGCGGTCAAGCACGTGATGGAACGCACCGGCATCGCGCCGGCGGAGGTCGAGGACGTCATCATGGGATGCGGGCTGCCGGAGGGCGCCACCGGCTCCAACATCGCGCGCCAGATCGCGATCCGCGCGGGGTGCCCAGTCCAGACGCCGGGCATGACCATCAACCGCTTCTGCTCGTCCGGGCTGCAGGCCGTCGCGATCGCGGCACAGCGCGTGATGGCCGACGAGGGTGACATCTACGTCGCGGGCGGCGTCGAGTCGATCTCCTGCGTGCAGAACGATCTGAACAAGCGCATGCTTCATGACGACTGGCTCGTGCGGCACAAGCCGGAGATCTACTGGCCGATGCTGCAGACCGCCGAATACGTGGCGAAGAAGTACGGCATCTCCCGCGAAGACCAGGATCGCTACGGCGTGCGCAGCCAGCAGCGCGCCGCGGCGGCCGAGAAGGCCGGCAAGTTCAAGGAAGAGCTCTTTCCGGTGATGGCGCGGATGAAGGTTATCGCCAAGGAGACGGGGCAGGAGTCGATCAAGGAAGTCTCGGCTGATCGTGACGAGGGCATCCGTCCCGACACGACCTACGAGGGCATCTCCCAAATCAAGCCGGCGATCGAAGGCGGCGTCATTGCGGCGGGCAACGCGAGCCAGTTTTCCGATGGCGCGGCCGCCTGCGTCGTGATGAATGCGCAGATCGCCGAGCGGCGTCATCTCGAGCCGATTGGCCTGTTTCGCGGATTCGCCGTCGAGGGCTGCGAGCCCGCGGAGATGGGGATCGGCCCGGTGGTCGCGGTCCCGAAGCTTCTCAACCGGACGGGCCTGAAAATGGACGACATCGGGCTCTGGGAGCTGAACGAGGCGTTCGCGGTACAGACGCTCTACTGCCGCGACACGCTCGGCATTCCCGACGAGATCCTGAACGTGAACGGCGGCGCGATCGCGCTCGGCCATCCCTATGGCACGAGCGGCGCACGACTGGTCGGCACCGCCCTGCTCGAAGGCAAGCGGCGCGGCGTGAAGTACGTCGTCGTCACGATGTGCGTTGCCGGCGGGATGGGCGCGGCGGGGTTGTTCGAGGTACTCTAGAGGGCGTCGCGTACAGATCATGCCGTCTTTATCTCTCGGCGAAGCGTTGCGCGCCAGCGCGGCGCGCAATGCACGCCACGAGGCCATCGTCGACGGCGAGCGGCGCATCTCGTATGCGGAGCTCGACAATCGCGTGGACCGGTTGGCGCACGGTCTGCGTACCAAGGGTGTCGCGGCCGGCCACGTCGTGGCCGTGCTGAGCCAGAACGCCCACGAACTCCTGGAGCTTTATTTCGCCTGCGCACGCCTGGGCGCGATGTTGTGCCCCGTCAATCCGCGATCGTCTCCCGAAGAGCTCGCGTGGACGCTCGAGCATGCCGAGGCAAGCGTCGTTGCGGTGGAAGCCGAGCTGCAGGGGCCGCTGCAAAGTATCGAGAAGGACCCGCCGGCCTCAGTCGTGGTCTTCCGCGGGGACCCGGCTCACGCGGAGTGGTCGCGCTATGAAGCACTGATCGATGCCGCGCCGGCTGCACCGCCGGCGCTCACCGATCCGTCACCCGACCTGCCCGTGCTGCTGCTCTACACGCTCAAGGGCCAGGGGAAGCCGCTCGGCGCGCTGGTCAGTCACGCCAACGTGCTTGCCGACACGCTCACCGCGATGACTTATGCGGGCATTTCCGAGCGGGACCGGCTGTTCCAGGGGATGCCGCTCAATCACATCGCGGGCCTGCACATCCTCACGATCGCCGCCTTCGTGCGCGGCGCGACCGTCGTGCTCGCGCGGCAGTGGCGGCCGGACGTCGTCTGCCAGATCATCGCGCGCGAGCAATGCACGCTCACGATGATGGTGCCGACGGCGATGCGGCAGCTCCTCGAGAGCGAAGCGTTCAAGGGCGCGGACCTCCGCTCGCTGCGGACCGTCATCGGTGCAGCGGGCCAGTACGATCGCGCGTTGTTCGCCGAGGCGACCTACCGGCTGCGGCTCGACCGGATGCTGTTCGGCTACGGACTCACGGAAGCCTCGCCCATCGTCACCATCGCTGCAAGCACGGGCGAGACACTCTGGAAGGAAAACTCGCTCGGCTGGCCCGTCTGGTACAACCGCGTGCGTATCGTGCGGTCGGACGGCGCCGATGCGCAAGTCGACGCGGTCGGCGAGATCTGGGTGAAGGGTCCGAACGTTTTCCTCGGTTACCACAAGGCGCCCGCGGCGACCGCGGCGGCCCTTACTGCCGACGGCTGGCTGCGCACCGGCGATCTCGCGCGCGCGGATGCCGAGGGCTGCCTGTATTTCGCGGGTCGGCTGGGCGCGAGCATCAAGACGGGCGGCGAGAACGTCGATGCGTTGGAAGTGGAGAAGGCGATCGTCTCCGTCGCGACCGAAGTGCGCGCCGCGGCGGTCGTCGGGCGCGTCGACGAGAAGTGGGGCGAACGGGTGGTCGCGTGCTGCGTGCTGCAGACGGACGCGCGACTCGATGCCGCCACGCTCCAGGAGCGTCTGCGTCCCCACCTGGCGGGGTTCAAGCTGCCGCGCGAGATCCACTTTCTCGACGCGCTGCCCGTCACCGAGTCCGGTGCGGTGGACCGGGTGCGGCTCGGCGAGTTTCTGCAGGCAACCGACACCGCTCTCGGTTGACGCCCGGCGAGCGATATTCTCCGCAGCAAGGAACGGTTATTCTTCACGGTTCATCGACAAGGGAGGGTCCCATGCTTCGTATCGCCACATTCCTGCTGTGCCTTGCGATCCCTGCGCTCGTACAGGCCCAGACCCCCGACACGCTCAAGAAGATCCGCGACACGAAAACGATCGCCATCGCTTATCGCACCGACGCGCTGCCGTTCTCGTTCGCGGGACAGGACAAGCAGCCCGCCGGTTACACCGTCGACCTGTGCAAGCGGGTGGTCGCCAGCCTCGAGCAGCAGCTCAAGACGCCGCTGAAGGTCGATTGGGTCCCTGCGACATCGGCGAATCGCCTCGACCTGGTCAAGACGGGCAAGGCGGACATGGAGTGCGGCTCCACGACGGCGACCCTCTCGCGCATGGAGATCGTCGACTTCTCGAGCGCGGTGTTCGTCGACACCACGGGGTTGCTCGTGCGCAAGGCGAGCGGCGCCAAGGCGCTGAGCGGCCTCGCGGGCAAGAAGATCGCCGTCGTCACCGGCACGACCAATCAGACGGCGCTGGAGCGTTCGATGAAGAGCCAGCTGGTGAGCGCGACGGTCGTTCCCGTCAAGAATCGCGACGAGGGTGTCGCCGCGCTGGAGGCCGGATCGGTCGACGCACTCGCGAGCGACAAGATCCTGCTGATCGGCCTCGCACGCAAGGTGAAAGACCCGTCGCAGTACGAGCTTCTTGCCGAGGACCTCGGCTTCGAGCCCTACGCGATCGTCCTGCCCCGCGGGGATGCGGCATTCCGCCTGGCGGTGAATCGTGCGCTGGCACAGATCTACCAGAGCGCCGCGATCGGGGAGATCTTCAAGCACACCTTCGGCCAGGACGCGGAGCCCTCGCCGGGACTGCTGGTCATGTACGGCCTGGGCTCGTTCCCCGAGTAAGCGCTGCGTCGCGAGTGCGGGCGGGGCGGCCGATGCGCCGCCTCGCCGTCCGCATCGCCGACGGCACGAACACTGCAAGGAGATCGTCCGCCAGCCCGCGTACGTCGAGCGGGCCGTCGTGCCGGTACCATTGCAGTGTCCAGTTGAGTGCGCCGAGCATCGCCAGGCGCAGGAGGCCGAGGTCGCCCGTTACCAGACCCGCCGCGGCCGCCTCGTCCAGCGCCTCGCGCCACATCGTCTCGACCTCGTCGCGCAATGCCACGACTCCCTTGCGCGCCTTCACGGAAAGGCTCCGCCATTCCTGAATGACCACTGCCTGCTCGTCGCCCCCGCTGTGCAATGCCGTGAGGTGACCGTAAAAAAGCGCCCGCAACCGTTCCAGGGGTGAGTGCGCGTTGGCAAGCGGCCCGCGCGCCGCGTCCGCGAACTGCCGCATGCCCTCGAGCATCACCGCCACGAGGAGCGCCTCCTTGTTCTCGAAGTGATAGAAGATGCTTCCCGACTGCACGCCAAACTCGCGCGCGATTTCGCGCGCGGTCGTGCGCTCGTAGCCGAAACGGCGAAAGAGCCGCGCCGCCGCGGCCACGAGCTCGCGGCGCCGTGCCGGGTCCTCGGGGCGGGCCATGCCGCATGGTAGGGTGGGGATATTAATTGAGCAAGCGCTTGATTAATTCTGCCAGCCTGGCCTAGAATCGGGGTCGCTCGAAGGCCGCAGTTGGCTCCATTCGACCGATTCGATTCACGACGCAGACACCCATGACCCAGGCCGCGCCATCGCCAGACATTCGCCGGATCGCCGTGATCGGCGGCGGTGGTCTGATGGGCCACGGCATCGTGGCGGCCTGCCTGACCGGCCATCCCGACGCCGAGATCCGGCTCGTTTCGCGGCGCGAGGAATCGCTCGTGCACGGCATGGCCCTCCTGGAAAGCGGGCCTTTCGGCCTTGCGGGACTGGTCAAGAAAGGCAAGCTCACCGAGCAGGCGCTCAAGGAAGCGCTCGCGCGCGTGCATCCGACGCTGGACCTGGCGGCAGCCGTGCGAGACGCGGATCTCATCTTCGAAACCGTGCCGGAAGTGGTGGGTGCGAAGCATGCCATTCTGGCAAGAACGGAAGCGGCTGCGCCCGAGTCCGCGATCATCGCGACGAACACGTCGTCGATCATGATCGGCGAGATCGGCCGCACGCTTGCGCGCCCCGAGCGGCTGATCGGCACGCACTGGTTCTATCCGGCCAACGTCATGCCGCTGGTGGAAGTCGCGCGAAGCGCGCAGACCGCGCAGGGCGTCGTCGACACAACGGTGGCGTTTCTCACCCGGCTCCGCAAGAAGCCGGTCGTGGTCAACGATGCCCCGGGCTTCTTCACGACGCGCTTCATCAACCTTTTCATCGCCGAGGCGATGCGTTCCGTCGAGCAAGGCATCTGCGGCATCGCCGAGGTGGACGAGATGGTGAAGACCGGCCTCGGCTGGCCGATGGGCGTGTTCGAGCTGCTCGACAAGACCGCGTCGTTCGACTCCTGGTACCACGCGCAGGCGTACCTGCACGAGGAGCTCGGCGAGCGCTGGGCGATACCGGAGATCGCGCAGCGCGTGTTCGGCGAGGGCTACCGCGGCGACCCGGCGCTCAAGCCCGGCAGCCGCGGCGGCTGGTATGACTACTTCAAAGCGGCTCCGAAAGGGGATCGGTTATGAACGAAGTGGTGATCGTCGAAGCTTGCCGTACTGCACAGGGCACTTTTGGCGGCGCACTGCGCGATGTTCCTGCGCACGACATGGCGACGCACGTGCTTCGCGCGACCGTACGGCGCTCCGGCATCGACCCGCAGCACATCGAGGGCGTGGCGCTGGGTCAGGTGTACCAGAGCTCGGAGGCGCTCAACATCGCGCGCTATTGCGCGATGGAAGCGGAGCTCCCCTTTGCGGTGAACGGTTACTCGGTGAACGCCGCCTGCTGCTCGTCGCTCGAAGCGGTCAACTGCGCCGTGCGTGACATCATGACCGGTGAGGCCGAGGTCATGATCGGCGCCGGCGTCGAGAACATGAGCGCGGCGCCCCATCGGGTGACGGGGCACCGCTGGGGCACGCGCCGCGGCCACTCCGAGATCATCGACCAGTTCGAGGAATCGACCTGGAGTGCCTCGACCTACCGATTCGGCCGGTTCAACATGGGCATGTCGGGCGACCGGATCGCACAGGCGTACGAGCTCGCGCGCGGCGCACTCGACGAATATGCGTTGCGTTCGCAACAGCTCGCCGCTGCGTCGATCGACAAGGGTCACTTCACGGCGGAGATCGTCCCGATCGAGGTCAAGACGCGCAAGGGCCCGGTCACGTTCGACACCGATGAGCACGTCCGTCGCGAGACGTCGCTCGCGAAGCTCGCCAAGCTCGCACCGGCGTTCCAGCACGACGGCACCGTCACTGCCGGCAACGCCTCGGGCGTGAGCGACGGCGCATCGGCCGTGTTGCTGATGTCCCGCCGCAAGGCCGAGCAACTCGGGCTCAAGCCGCTTGCGAAGTTTCGCAGCACTGCGCGGGTCGGTGTCGATCCGCGCCTCATCTGCATGAGCCCCGGCCCCGCGGCGAACCGCGCGCTGGAGCGCGCCAAGTTGCGCGCGAGCGACATCGGCTGGTGGGAGATCAACGAGGCGTTCGCATCCGTGGTGCTCTCGTCGGCGAAGGAGATCGGCATCGGGCTCGATCGGCTCAATCCCGCCGGTGGCGGAATCGCCCTCGGCCACCCGGTCGGGAACAGCGGCTGCCGGACGCTGGTTACGATGGTGCACGGGATGCGTCGCGAGGGGATCCGCTACGGCTGCTGTACGATCGGTGGCGGAGGCGGCATCGCCACGGCGGCGGTGCTCGAGCTGGCGGATTAGGGGGAGCGAACATGAGCGCAGTGCTTGAAACCAAGACCGGACTGCAGCCCGCAACGGACGATCTGCCGCAGCAGTTCAATCCCGAGTTCGTCGAGGCGACCCGCAAGCTCGAGGCGGAATGGCGTGCCAAGTTCGATGCGATCGCGCAGAAGTTCGGCGTCGATCCCGCCGCGTACACTTTGAAGACCGATTCGGGATTGCCGATCAAGCCGGCCTACTTTCCGCACGACGTGGCCGGACAATCGTACGGAATGCTATCGGCCCCCGGAATGTTTCCCTTCACCCGGGGACTCTATCCCGCGCAGTACCAGTTCATGCGCTGGGCGAACCAGCCGGTGATCGGCTACGGCCTGCCGGAAGACACGCGCAAGCGCATGGACTACCTGCAGAGCCAGGGGATGACCGGGTACTTCGGCAACACGTTCTACAACCTGGTCTACGACCTCGTCTCGCACGAGGGGCTCGATCCCGACCATCCCGCGGCGGAGGGCCGCGTCGGCCAGTGCGGCATGGCGGTCTACTCGCTGGAGGACAATGCACGCCTCTTCGATGGTCTACCGCTCGACAAGATCAACGTCATACACATCTCGTATTACGAGGTCCTGCCGGTGCTCGCGCACTACCTTGCCTACGCGCGCAGGCGCGGAGTGCCGTGGGCGCAGCTCGGCGGCAACTCGATGAGCTGGTACTACCAGAGCGCCTACGTCGGCATGACGTGCTTTCCGCCCAAGTCGGGGATGGCGCTCGCTACCGAGCTCGTGAACTTCTGCACCCGCGAGATGCCGCGCTGGAACACCGTGAACATCTTCGGCTACGGCATGGAAGAAGCCGGCGCCAACGCGGTCCAGGAAGTCGCTTTCTCGGTGGCGGCCGGGATCGACTATGCCCGCGCATGCGTCGCAAGTGGCCTCGCTCCAGACCAGTTCCTGTCGCGCTTCGGCTTCCAGATTTCGCAGTCCAACGATTTCTTCGAGGAGATCTGCAAGATCCGCGCACTACGCAGGCTTTGGGCGCGCAAGTGCCACGCGCTCGGGGCACGCGACCCCAAGAGCATGCACGTGCGCATCCACACGCACACGTCCGGGTCAGTGCTCACCGCACAGCAGCCGCTCAACAATCTCATCCGCACCACGCTGCACGCCTTCGGTGCGGCACTCTCCGGTGTCCAGGCGATGGAGGTGAGCTCATTCGACGAGGCGCTTGCGATCCCGACGGAACACGCACACACCATGGCGCTCAGGATCCAGCAGATCATCCAGGAGGAGTCGGGCATCACGCGCGTGGCCGATCCGCTCGGCGGCTCCTATTATGTCGAGAGCCTCACCAACCAGATCGAGGCCGCCGCGGAAAAGATCTTCGACGAGGTCGAATCGCGGGGCGGATACCACAAGTGCCATGACTACGTGCGCTCCCAGATCGAGACGAGCGCAGCTCGGTGGCGCGATCAGGTGGACGCCAAGGAGCGCGTGCTGGTCGGCATGAACAAGTACGAGTCGGCCGAGATGCAGGATATCGAGGTGTTCCGCGTGAACCCCGAGAGCGAGCGGATCGCCGTCGAGCGGGTGCGCGAACTGCGCGCGCGCCGCGACGCACGGAAGTGGGAGCGCGCGATGGCCGCGCTGGATGCTGCCGCCAAGAGGTGCGCCGACGGCGAGATCGGCGGTCTCATGCCGGCGATGATCGAAGCCTCGGACGCCGACGCCACCACCGGCGAGTTGATGGGCGCGCTAAAGAAGCATCTCGGCTGGGGCTCGCCGTATTGAGCGGCGCGGGAGTCGAAAGAAATGACCAAACCGATCATCCGCGTCTTGCTCGGCAAGACCACGATGGAATGCCACGACCGCGGCGTGCGCTACCTCGCCACCAAGCTGCGCGACGCCGGGATGGAAGTGGTGTTCGTCAACTTCCTCGAGCCCCGCGAGATCATCGACACCGCGATCGACGAGGACGTCAACGTCATCGGCATCTCGAGCTCGGTCGAGGGTCACATGCCGGTTGCGCGCGAGCTGACGCGCCGGTTAAGAGAACTCAAGATCGACGATGTGCTGGTGATCTTCGGCGGCGTGATCCCGGAGCGCGACATCGCGCCGATGAAGGAGATGGGCGTCAAGGAAGTCTTCGGGCCCGGCTCGTCGGCGGATGAGGTGATCGAATACATTCGCGCGAATGCGCGCGAGCGTTCGTTCGAAGTCTAAGTCTTTTTCCCCTCCTCTCCGGGGAGGGGTGGACGCGTAGCGGACGGGGTGGTGAGGGGCGCTTATCGCCGCCGGGGATCGCGCACGCCAGGATTGTGGAGATCGATGTCCGCCTGGACCTGCTTGCGGCTGCGCTCATAGACGATCTCGCGCCCCATCGCGTTTCCGGCGTACGCCAGCTCGTTTCGAGTCGGCGTCAGATCGCACTTGACGCTGTGGATGCCGGTTCCGAGGACGACCGAAATGCGATCGGCGCGCTTGCTCAGCACCACGACTTCCATGGTCTGACCGGTGTCGGTCACCCGCAGCTTGATCTTCTCGTCGATCACGTGATCATCGGCTCCGCCCGGGAAGCCGCCGCTTGGTGCGCGGAAATCCGGCGAGCTCCCAAATTCCGGGAAGCCCCCATAGTGCCCTTTTCGCGAAGTTACCGCTTGCCGGCCCCGAGCCCGCCCGCTTTTGCCAGCAACTTGTAGGAGCGATGCCGCGTAGCCGGATCGTAGGTCCAGGTGTTGATCACGATCTCCTCCAGATCGAGCTCTCGCGCCAATGCTTCGATCCTGGCGATCACCTGCTCGCCCGTCCCGACGAACGCCTTGCGGCGAATCTCCTCCATTCGCGCTTGCTCCGCCTGCGTATACGGATGGGCCGCAGCGCGCTCGGGCGAGACCAGTGCTCCACGACGACCCTGCTCGAAGTCGATGACGCGCCAGTACTCGCGCGTCGTGGCGAGCCGTCGCGCCTCGGCTTCTGTCTCGGCGGCGAGCGCCCAAACGCAGATCGTTGCGATCGGCTTCGGATAGCGCGCGCTTGGACGATAGTTCTGCCGGTAGAGCGCGAGCGCCGCCTCCACACCGCGGCCGTCGGTGAAGAAGTAGGCGAATGCGTACGGCAGGCCGAAGTAGGCGGCAAGCTGCGCGCCGTAGTCGGAGCTCCCCAGTATCCACATCTCCGGGCTGGTGGGGCCCTGCGGGTTCGCGGCAATCTGGTGGAATGGATGATCTTCCGGCAACGGCTCGCCGACCACCCAGCACTGCAACTCGTGTACCTGGCGCGGAAATTCGTCCACTGCGCTCGCGTTCGGGTTGAGCGCGTAGGCCGTCAGCCGATCCGACCCCGGCGCGCGCCCCACGCCCAGGTCGATGCGTCCCGGTGCAATGCCCTCCAGCACACGGAACTGCTCGGCGACCTTGAGTGCCGAGTAGTGCGGCAGCATGACGCCGGCGCTGCCGACGCGGATCCGTTGCGTGGTCGCAGCGATCGCGGCCATCAGTATTTCCGGCGCCGTGCCGACGATGCTCCCGCTGTTGTGATGCTCCGAGACCCAGTACCGGTGGTAGCCGAGCTCGTCGCACAGGCGGGCGAGCGCCAGCGACTCGCCGATCGCGACGTCCTGCGTGTGGCCTTCTGCCACGGGAGACTGGTCGAGCACCGACCACTTCATGATTCGCTCTCTTTCCCTCAAGGTCGTACCCGCCACCCGGTCCTGAGCACGCCAGCCCCGCCCGGCACCATCGTGGCACCATTTACATAGCCATGCAGGAGACCTGCGACGATCTCAACTCAGTGGATAGCGCCTGCGCAACAGGCGTCGCGAGCAGGCATGCCGGCTTGCGGGCACTCATGTGACCGCCCGCCACAGGAAGAAGATTCCGCCGAGCGCGATGGCAACCCCTCCGGTTCGCACGAACTGCCGGCCGATAGGCCACCGATGCGCCACACCGAGCAGGATGCCAGTGGCGTGAAGCAATCCGGTCGCCATCACGAAGCCGAGGCTGTAGAGCAGCGCGCTCGTTCCATCGGGCAGCTCGCGGCCGTGCGCGTGCCCGTGAAAGATGGCGAAAATGGCCACCACCAGGGCCGCCACCCAGAGCGGCGGACGCGCCTCGAGCAGCACCATCGCACCGAGCACGACTGCCGAGACGGCGATACCGATCTCGACCCCGGGTAGCGGAAATCCCAGCAGGCCCATGAGGCCACCGAAGGCCATCACCAGTGGAAACGCCACGGGCAGAACCCAAATGGCAGGCGGACCGAGCACCACACCCCACAGCCCGACCGCAACCATCGCAAGGACGTGGTCGAGCCCGGATAGCGGATGAATCAGGCCGGCAAGCAATCCGGCGGCCTGGCCCGTTTCCTCATGGGCCCAGGCGGATGGCGCGAGCGCGAAGAGGATCGTTACCTGGAGCACGCCATGTGCAATGCGGTCCCGCACATCGATCATGTCATACCTCGCGGCAGAATCCCCACGCGCTGGATGGTCCAGTACGCGCTGAGCGTCCCCACGGCGTACCCGGGCAAGCGCCCGACGATCTGCGGCCAGCGCATCTGGCGGATACGAACCGATCGCGCGAGCAGGAACACCAGGATCACGAACGCGAGCTGCCCGATTTCGACGCCGAGCAGGCGCTTCGCATCGCCGTCCAGCGTCTTCGGCCGCTTCCGCGGATCGAGACAGACCAGCGCGAACGTTGCGCGCGGCGCAACCTGGAACTGGTCGGCATGCGCGGCAAGGCAAGCAGCAAGCTCCTCGTCGGTCGCCGTGGCGAGCGCGGCCGCCTCCTTGAAGTTGATATCCATCTTCTGCCGCAGGCGGCGACGGACTCGCGGAGCAGCGTTCTCAACATCGCGGTGCCCAGGGGCAGTCGGCAAGAGTATGCCAGTGTTTACGGGATGTTGCGGCTGCCTGCGCCGATTACGATCGGCCTTGGGCTGCCTCTGATTCACCTCATCACCTTTCCGGTGTCGTACACGTGCGTCCCACCGAGCGAACCCCGATTGCAAGCTTGCATTGCAAATTCAGTCGATAATCCTGGCTGAGCGCGGAAACGCTTCGCTGGATTCCTCGCCAACAACTCGCCAACCACGCATGCGCGCATTGAAGCGTTTCCATAGCAGTTCAAGATCAATCAACGCGTTGTGCCTCATCCCGCTCGTCCTGACCATGTCGGTCCGGGCGCAGGATTCAAAGCCGTTCAGCAAGGAAGAGCTCGACCAGATGATGCCCATCGCGCTGTATCCGGACTCCCTGACTTCGCAGCTGCGGATGGCCTCGACCTACCCGGCTGAAGGCGCCGAGGCCGAGCAGTGGTCGAAGGCCAGTTCCAGGCAGGCCGGCGACGCGGCGGTCATCCGGGCTGGCGGACAGTCAATCCATAAGCCGGCGAGTTGACGTATGCACAGGAGTGATGACGTGAAGCGCCTGGCGCTTGCCCTTGCCGCGGCGGTCCTCGCGGGCTGCGGCTCCTACAACACCGAGCCCGGGGCGTATGTCTCGGCGCCGCCCTCGGCGATGACGAGCCTCGACCGATCCTGGTCCGCCGCGGTCGGCGCACTCGGAGACCAGGGGGTGAAGATCACCTACGAGGATCGCGACGCCGGAGTCATCCAGGGATCACGCGACGGCATCGGGGTGGTCGCGCGGGTGCGCGCGCTTGCCAACGGAAGCGTGCGCGTCGAATTCAACACCAGCGGGTCGACACATGGCGATCCCGGATTGATCGATCGCATATCGCGCGCCTACGACGCCCGCATGGGGCGCTGATCGCGGCGGATCCTGGACATCGCGGAGGTGAATCATGAGATGGCGAACCGGACGGGAGAGCGAGAACGTCGAGGACCGCCGCGGCCAGGGCCCGCAGTACGGCCGCGGCGTTCGAGTCGGCGGCATCGGCGGCCTGGGGCTGATCGTGGTCGTCGTGATCGCGCTCCTCACCGGCATCGATCCGCTCGCGCTCCTCTCGGAACTGGGGGGTGGATCGGCGGTCCCCACCGGCCCCACTCGGAGTATCGATGCGCCTTCTGCACCGCGACCGGCAGGTGCCGATGAGTCCGCAAAATTCGCATCCGTGATCCTCGCCGACACGGAAGACACGTGGGGGCCGATCTTTGCGGCGGCCGGCCGGCGCTACGGGCCCCCCCGCCTCGTGCTCTTCGATGGCGCGACGCCATCGGCGTGCGGGCAGGGCGCGGCCGCGATGGGCCCGTTCTACTGTCCACTGGACCAGAAGGTCTATCTCGACCTGGCGTTCTTTCGCGAGCTCGAGCGGCGATTCGCCGCACCCGGCGACTTCGCGCAGGCGTACGTGATCGCGCACGAGGTCGGACATCACGTGCAGAATCAGCTCGGGATCGCGGAACGGGTTCAGAGCCTGCGCCAGCGCGTGGGCGATCGGGAAGCGAACGCGCTCTCGGTGCGCATGGAGCTGCAGGCCGATTGTCTGGCCGGAGTGTGGGCGCACAACGCCAACAAGCAGCGCAAGCTTCTCGAGCCTGGCGACGTCGAGGAAGGACTGCGCGCCGCCGCAGCGATCGGGGACGACACCATTCAGCGCCGGAGCCAGGGCCGCGTCGTGCCGGAAAGCTGGACGCACGGCTCGTCGGAGCAGCGCGTGCGCTGGTTCCGCCGCGGGATGGAGACCGGCAACCTGAATGAATGCGACACCTTCACGTCCGCACGGCTCTGAATCGACGCCGCCAACCGGCACCTGAACCTTGGCGCACGGCACCGGTCAAATTTGCGGGAATAGGACGATTTCCGATGGTTTGGTATCGCACACGCGACGTTTCTTGCCGCGCGCTCGTCGGTATATGCCTGGCGCTCGTCGCATTGTCGACAGGCGCTCAGACTGTGCCCGACACGGCGCGCGGGAGCCTCATTCTTGACCAGCGTAATGACGCCTTCACGCTGCAGCTCCGCCAGTGGCAGCAGGAGCACGCGATCAACCGCGCGACCGGAGGCGATCCGACGGCACAGCGCGAAATGCAGATGCAGCACCTGCAGCAGCGCCAGCGCCAAGATGACTTGCACAACCGCCAGCTGCTGGATTTCGATACCTGGGCGGTGCGTGCGGCGCCTTCAGGCGGCGTGGGCGGTCCCCAGCCGATGGCGCCGGATCTCACGCAGTTAAAGAATGAGCGTGACGAGCAGGCGTTACAACAGGACTACGAGCTCGGCGAGCTCGAGCGCACCACCAAGGCCAGCGCAAAATCGAAAGAAGACGTGCCCCACTGGGGTCCGACGCTCACCGAGCCTCGGAACTGATTGCATCGGGACGCGGAGCGGGCCGTCAGTCGATTCGAACGATTCCGTGCACCGGCCCACGGTCCGGAACATGTTCTAATTGCGCCTCCGCTCCACTGAGGAAACGTCATGCAGCGCAGCACCGACCGCATCCTGACCACTCACGTCGGGAGCCTCCCCCGGCCACAGGACCTGCTCAAGATGACGCTCGCCAAGGATCGCGGCGAGCCCTTCGACGAGAAAGCCTATCCGGGCCGTCTCAAGGAGGCCGTGGCCGAGATCGTGCAGGTGCAGGCGCGCGCGGGCGTGGACGTCGTCGACGACGGCGAGTTCGGCAAGGCCGGCTTCATGCACTATGTGAACGAGCGCCTGGCCGGCTTCGAACCACGGACCGATGCGCCGCCGCAGAGCCCGTTCGCCCATTCGCGCGAATACAAATCGTTCCCGGAGTTCTACGCCCACCAAGGACACTCGGCGCCCAGCCCTGCGGCAAAAGCGCCCCACATGGACTGCACGGGACCGATCTCCTACAAGGGCCACGACGCGCTGAAGACGGACATCGCGAACCTGAAGGCCGCGCTGGCGAAGGTGAAAGTCGCGGAGGCGTTCATGCCCGCAGTGTCGCCCTCCAACGTCGAGGAATGGCAGCGGAACAGGTACTACAAGACCGACGACGAATTCGTCTCCGCGATCGCCGAGGCCATGCACGAGGAATACAAGGCGATCGTCGACGCGGGCCTCGTGCTGCAGATCGACGACCCGCGGCTCGTCACGTACTACAACGTCGCGGCGGACGCCAGCATCGCGGACTGCCGGAAATGGGCCGAGCGGCGGATCGAGATTCTCAACCACGCGCTGCGCGGCCTGCCGCGCGATCGCATCCGCTTCCACACCTGCTACGGGATCAACATCGGTCCGCGCGTCCACGACATGGAGCTGAAGGACATCATCGATCTGATCCCGAAGATCAACGCCGGCGCATATTCTTTCGAGGCGGGCAACCCACGCCACGAGCACGAGTGGAAGATCTGGAAGGAGGTCAGGCTCCCTGAGGGCACGGTGCTCATCCCCGGCGTGATCACGCACTCGAACGTCATGGTGGAGCATCCGGAGACGATCGCGGAGCGCATCGAGCGCTTCGCCGCGGTGGTCGGGCGCGAGAACGTCATCGCCGGCGCCGACTGCGGGTTTGGAACGTTCGCCGGCTCGGAGGAGATCCAGGAGCGCATCGTGTGGGCGAAGTTCGAAGCGCTCGCCGAGGGCGCGCGCATCGCCAGCCGACACCTCTGGCGCTGAGTTAGCTCACGCCAGGTCCTGCGGGTTCACCGGTGCGAGCTGCATGACGATCAGGGCGAGCTGGCCCTTCGCCACCGCCTCCAGTCCGCGAGCGAGTGCGGCACGCACTTCACCGGGCATCGAGACCGTCTCGCCGTAGCCGCCATAGGCCCGCGCGATCAGCGCGTAGTCCGGACGTGGCGTGATCGACGTGCCCGCGAACCGGTTCGCTTTGACCGCCCAGCCACCCGGGAATTCGCTGATCACATCGCCCTTCTGCGAGCGATAACCGGCGTTGTCGAACAGCACGACGAGGATCGGCAAGCGGTGCTCCTGGGCGGCGCCGAACGAGCCGACCACCGGGTTGTAGTGGAACGCCCCATCGCCGATGAGGTTCACCACCGTGCGATCCGGGTGCGCATCCTTCACGCCGAGCGCCATGCCGATGCCCATCCCGAGTCCGCCGTAGCTCGCCTCGAAATAGCTTCCAGGCGTCAAGCGGTCGAGGATCCGGATCACATCCAGACGGTGCGTGATCGTCTCGTTGACAACGATGGCATCCGGCGGCAGCGTCGCGTCGAGCTCGTGCGCGACCCAGCTCGTCTCGATTGCCGCACGC
>JBAVOG010000071.1:0-4245 GCA_049691875.1 Burkholderiales bacterium
GATCATCGACCCGGCGATGGTGCCCAGCACCAGGCTGGCCCCCTCCGCGCCCCCGGTGTACGCCCAGCCCTGGGTCTCCAGCCAACGGTCCGTCACCGCGTCGTCCAGGGCAACCGTCGCAAAGGCCAACGCGATCGCCGCGCCGGTCATGAGCGCGGGAATGAACCAGAAGCTGGAACGAACGTGATCCCAGTATTTGAGCAGAAGCGCTTTCACGATAACGCAACCTCCTCGGCACGGCGGCCGGCAACACACGATTACTCGAAGGGTAACGCATCCCACGCACCCCGATCTTCGAGGTACGCTCCATTCGTTCAATCTGAACACCGAAACGACGCATGCTCAATATCGCCGCCACCTGCCTCGTCATCACAGCACTGCTGGCCTATCTGAACCACCGCTTCGTCGGGATCCCCACGACCATCGGCGTGATGGCCGCCGCGCTGGTTTTTTCCCTGGCGCTCGTCGGGTTGGACGCGATGGGTGTCGCGCACGGCTTGCGCCAGTACGAGGAATCGCTGCTACGCTCGATCGACTTTTCGGACGTCCTCATGCAAGGCATGTTGTCGCTGCTGCTGTTTGCCGGTGCCCTTCATGTCGACATGAGCGAGCTCAAGGCGTACCGCTGGCCGGTGGGCGTCCTTGCCGTGCTGGGTACCGTGCTGTCGACCCTTGCGGTGGGCTACGGGATGTGGTTTGCGCTGCCGTTGGCAGGCCTGAACTTGCCCTTCGTATACTGCCTGCTCTTCGGTGCGTTGATCTCGCCCACCGACCCGATCGCGGTGATGGGCATTCTCAAGTCCGCGGGCGCGCCACAAGAGCTGGAACTGGTGATCGCGGGCGAGTCGCTGTTCAACGATGGCGTGGGCGTGGTGCTCTTCTCGCTGCTGCTGGGCATGCTCGCGAGCGGCTTCACGCCGACGCCGGGCCAGGGCCTCGAGCTGCTCCTGCGCGAAGCGGGCGGCGGCCTGCTGTTCGGCTTGGTGCTCGGCTATGTGACATTCCGCCTGCTCAAGAGCGTGGACAACTACCAGGTCGAGGTGCTGTTGACGCTGGGTGCGGTCACGGGCGGCTACGCGCTGGCAAGCACGCTGCACGTGTCCGGCCCGCTTGCCATGGTGGTTGCTGGTCTGATCATCGGCAATCACGGCCGTGCGCTCGCAATGTCGGACACGACGCGGCGTTACCTGGACATGTTCTGGGAACTGATCGACGAGATACTGAACGCGCTGCTCTTCGTCCTGATCGGTATGGAGGTGCTGCTCGTGGTGTTCCCGGCCAACGCGCTGGTGGTTGCGGGCGTGGCCGTCGCGGTGACGCTGTTGGCCCGATTGCTTACGGTGGGCTTGCCGGTGGGGCTGCTGAAGCGTGTATTCAATCTGCCCAGGGGTTCCTGGAAGGTGGTGACATGGGGAGGTCTGCGCGGCGGTATCTCGGTAGCGCTCGCGCTATCGCTACCGGCAGGACCCGAGCGCAACACCGTTGTCGCCCTTACCTACTGCGTCGTGGTGTTCTCCATCCTCGTGCAAGGACTCTCCATTGGATACGTTACGCGCAAGTCCGTCATGCGCAGGTGATCTGTACGCAAGTGACCTCGTAACCGTCAGGCCACTTGCCGAACTGAGGCATTCACCTCGGAGAGTGTTATGCGCGCAAGCGCACGGAAACGGTCGGACATTGCGCGTACCTTCGATTGTTGGATCACTGTGCGCAATGACGCGCGCAGTTCATACCAGCCATCTAAAGGAATCATCATGAAATATTCGATGTTGTTTGCTGCGGCACTGGCAGCGCTTGCGTTGAGCGCGTGCGAAATGACGACGCCCACGGTCGTCGCAGTCCCGGGCCTAGCCGGACCAGCAGGAGCGACCGGCGCCACGGGCGCGGAGGCAGAGAAGGGCGCAACCGGGAACGCCGGTGCGACAGGATCCACCGGCGCAACCGGATCCACCGGCGCAACCGGATCCACCGGCGCAACCGGATCCCCCGGCGTTGAAGGCGAACGTGGCAAAACAGGCAATACCGTCGTGATTGTTCCCGAATCCAAGTAGTCCTGGCCCTAACAAGGCCTGCAACTCGAGAATGGCCCGCGCGAGCGGGCTTTTCCGTTCGTGCGGTCAGAGAGCGCACCGACTTGGAAGTGAGCGTGCCCGATTTCGGCTCGAGCTCCCACACTCGAGCAGCCCAGCGACGGGACGAGGACCATCGCGATCGGCGACATCCATGTCGACCACGTCACCGGGTTCGAGATTGGCGATGCCGTAACCGCGGCCCTGATACTCGACAACCGTCTCAGCGTCGTATCCAACCACGATCGAATTGCCGCCGGGCGTGGATTTGAACCTTTGCGCTCATGACGCATCCCCGAGCTCGATGGTGCGCGCAGCGGTGTCAATGCGACGAGCCGTCGCGCATCGTAGTCTCGAGCGTGCGCGGGCAGCCGCGTGCCGCCTACGCCGTTCTACCCCGCGGTCCGAGGAAATACCACAGGATCAGGCCCAGCACCGGCAGGAGTACCACCGCGATTGTCCAAAGCAGTTTCTTCTCGTTGGACGCAGAGCTTTGGAAAATATTGATGATCGCCCAGATATCACCGGCGAGTATCAGCACGCCCCAGAGGCTGTGGTATCCGATGTTAGTCATTCTTGGTTCCCTTCGTCCTGTCTCACAGTCGTCGATCGGGGATCGCCCCGCGGACGCTGACTTCCCGCCAGCGCGCGGCGGATCTGCTTTTCCTGTCGAAGCACCCTCATTGCTTTTCTACAACCACGCGTCCCTCGCCCTTGAGGAAAACGTGATAGCGATTCCCATCCCTGCATGTTGCGAGGTGGTCATCTTCGCCGCGCGATGTGACACCGACGACTCCGCCGCACGGCAATCCTTGTAACGTGTTCACGGTGAACAAATCCTTCTTGATCGATTCGTCGTCGGCCGCGAGCGAAGGTGCCGCGAAGCATGCACCGGTCAAGATCACAATCGCTGTGCCCATCATACTTGTTCTCATCGTGTCTCCCACGTCGAATCAGATCTTCGAGAATTTCACCGGACCCGAAAGAATGCCCCAAACGGCCTCGCGCGAGGCCGCGATCGCCGTGGCCAGGCGTCCTGGAGAAGCGATAGCACCTTGAGGACCAGCGGATCATGTGATCGCCGGAGATCGGCCAGGTCGGTCTCGAGCGTTTCTTGGTAAAGAGACCGGAATTCATTCAGCAGGTCGCCGACCTGATTCTTGAGGGTGATCTTGGTGAGGATACCGATGGCTTTGGTCTCTTTGAGCCGCTGTTCCAGAGACGCATGGTCCAGCGGCGGCGCTTTCGGCATTGCGACCCCCGGTGGAGTGGCGTCCTGTTTTGAAGGCGGCGCGCTCGGCCGTGGGGCCTGAAGACTGACGGGGGCCGCGGCTTCGGCGTCCGCTCGCAGCGGCATGATCTGAGTCGGCGCGTCAGGTGGCGGGGTTGCCAGCCCTGCGCAGCACCACAGCAATAGTACGGTCACAAGTCCAGCGACGCCCGTCAGCCGCATCACCGCTCCTTTGGCACGAAAGTCGATCGGTCGTTGGATCACGCTATCGACACGTCTCAGGTGTTCGCGCTGGAGGGAAGCGGACGCGCTCGATGCGAGCTCTAGGACCAATCGGAGGTCTTGTCGCGAGATTCAAATTCCTGCAGCTCCACGAGCCTCCTTCCAATCGTCCTGCCGAGTGCTCGGACGCCAGTGTGTTCTTACCCTCGAGTTCGGTCTATGCGTCATCGAACAAACTCCCCGCTTCATGTCGAATCCTTATGTTCGATATCGCACAGAAACACCCGGAGAGGTGGCGAATACTTATGAATATTGATGCAGGTAGGGCTGAAATCGGCCGAGATCAACGTCAAAACCTTCAAGGGCATCTTGCCTACAATGAAAGGATAGAAAATGCTGTATTACGCCGTCGTATTTTTCGTTATCGCGGTGGTGGCTGCGCTACTCGGCTTTACGGGTATCGCGGCCGGCGCCGCCGGGATCGCCAAGATCCTGTTCGTCGTTTTTGTCCTCCTGTTCGCCGTTTCGCTCATCATGGGGATGAGACGTCGCAGTTGACCGTGTCACCGTGACGCTTTCGGGCGACAGCACGAAACCGACGGCTGCCGTCGCCGTCTCGCCGGCGGCGCAGGAACGGGGGCCCACGGATTGGAGAAGAACGGCCGGATGTTCTGCTGCGACCACTGCGCCGAACGAGAAAGCGTAACTGAACTGCGCGACCGC
>JBAVOG010000072.1:0-9471 GCA_049691875.1 Burkholderiales bacterium
GGATCTCGCTGCACATCGGATTGAACGCGGTCAATCCCGCCGCTTACTCGGGTTGGAACGGACCGCTCGCGGCCTGCGAGTTCGATGCACACGACCTGGCGGCGCTCGCCAAGGCACGGGGCATGACCCCTACCGTGCTCCTCACCAAGAGCGCCACGCGTGCCAGCACACTGGCGGCGATCCGCGCGGCGGCCAAGCAGCTCAAATCCGGCGACTTGTTCCTTCTCAGCTACTCGGGACATGGCGGGCAAGTGAACGACATCAGCGGCGAGGAAGACGACAAGCTCGACGAGACCTGGTGCCTCTTCGATGGCCAGTTGATCGACGATGAGCTCTATCTCGAGCTCGGACGTTTTGCGAAAGGGATCCGTATCCTGGTGCTGTCGGACAGCTGCCACAGCGGCACCGTCGTCCGGGCCGCACCGCCGGTCTCGGTGCTGACGGGGCCGCAGCCCAGGTTGATGCCTCCCCAGATTGCCCGGCAAGTGTATGCCGATCACAAGAAGTTCTACGACCAGCTGCAGCGCGATGTCATGAAGGAAGCAAGGGCTGGAGCAAAGTCGGATCCGGACACGGCGCTCGCGCACGTTGCAGTCAGCGGACGCCTCACGAAGGTCGCCGCAAAGGTCAAGGCCGCCGTGCTCCTGATCTCCGGATGCCAGGACAATCAGACCTCCATGGATGGTGCCAGGAACGGCGCTTTCACCGAGCAGCTGCTCAAGGTGTGGGACAACGGCGCCTATCGCGGCAATTACGTGACGTTTTACGCGGCGATCAAGGCGGGGATGCCGGCAACTCAGTCGCCCAATCTGTTCGCACTGGGTCCGGCTGCGGGGTTCGCACGGGAGCGGCCGTTCAGCGTATAGCGTCCTCGTCGTCATCGACCAGGGACTCGCACACGGCGGAGATGGGCCCGGAATTGCCGATGACGAGCGACTGCATTTCACCCCTGCGATGCGGATATTCCTGAGCTACCCCTCTCAGGACCGTGAGCAGGCCGAGCAGATGTATCTGGCCCTGCGCGCGCAGGGGCACAACGTCTTCTTCGACCGCAAGGATCTGCCGCCGGGTGAGGAATACGACATCCGGATCCGCAGCGCGATCGAGAAGTCCCATCTGCTCATCTTCCTATTGAGCCCGGATGCCATCGATGCCGGGAGCTACACACTCACCGAGCTCGAGATTGCCCGGAACACCTGGCCGCACCCGACCGGCCGAGTGCTGCCGGTGATGGTGCGTCCCGTCGAGTTGAGTCAGATTCCGCCTTATTTGCATTCAGTGACAGTCCTCCAGCCGGAAGGAAACGTGACGGCCACGGTGGCCGATTCAGTCCACCGCATTGCTCTCGCACGGCGCAAGTCACTGCTCGCGAAGTCGGTCACTGGGCTGTCGGTTGCGACGGTGATCGGATTCGGCGTGTACTTGTGGACGGCAAACCGAGCGCCGGCACACGAGATCGTGACCAAGGATGGCGCGCCCGCTATGCTCGTGCCCGCGGGAACCTTCACGATGGGAGACGATGAGGTCTCACCGCGGCGCGAGATTTACCTCGATGCGTTCCATATCGACAAGTACGAAGTGACGACGGCACGCTATGCAAAGTTTGCGCAGGCGACCGGTTTGGTGAGACAACCGGAGAACTGGGAAGACCTGGACCTGGCGCGCGGCGGTGATCTGCCCGTGGTGGGCATCGATTGGCAGGATGCGAATGCCTACTGCCATTGGGCGGGCAAGCGCCTTCCCACCGAGGCGGAATGGGAGAAGGCGGCGCGGGGGACCGACGGCCGCGCGTATCCCTGGGGCAATGACGCACCGACGGCAGGCCGCGCGACCTTTGCCCGCACAGCCATTACTCCGTACCGGGGCGGCCTTACCGCGGTTGGCAGCCACGCCGCCGGCAGGAGTCCCTATGGTGCGCACGACCTCGCCGGCAATGCGTCGGAATGGGTGGCGGACTGGCACGCGGAAGGGTTTGCGCACAACGACGTCCGTAATCCGAAAGGGCCAGAACGCGGCACCAAGAAGGTCATCCGAGGGGGCGGGTGGCAGGACCCTGCGGAGCGGATCCTGTCGGCGAGGCGTTACTTCGCGAGCACGGACACGCGAGGCGACGACACCGGGTTTCGCTGCGCTCAGGATGTGCGGTAAGCCGCGCCACGCGGCGAATGCGCGACTCTACCTGGACTCTAGGCCGAAGTGCTCCTGATCATGGGGGCAGCGCATGATCAGCAAATTGCGGCTACTCACGGGCGGACTCTTTCTTCTATCTGGCTCCCATCCTGTCCGGTGCCGTGCGCAAGCTTTTCCAGTATGACGATATTGGTTCCCGCAACAGGTACGCGTGCGAGTTGCTAGGGCGCGAGCCTTGATCGGTTTCGGGAGCGGACCACGCAAGAAGAACGCCCTTGCGATGTCGCAAGAGCTTGAATGGATGGCACGCCCGGCGGGATGAATCTGTGCACTGGGTCGAGGCCGTTACGGTCCCTTGAATGGCTGCTCCCGACCCTGCGGAGGCGATCAGGGTCGCGGAAAGCAGACGTTCAACGCTCGCGCTGAGCCGCCGCCGAGGGAGCAAAATGACGAGCGCACCGCCAGCAAGCGAAGCGTGCCTGCGGCGGTCGGCTCGAGCGCGCGGTTGGACGCACTGAGATGATCTCGATGCCGGGCAGTAAGCCATCACCGCGACGAGTCCCTCCACGAACAGTGCCGCCGGTCCTGAGGAAATTAAAGCTTAAACCGCAGAATGCATCGGCGCAGAGTTAGATCACCGCCCTGCTTCAGGGGGGCCTTCTTGTCGTTCGCGCAGATGACTTACGTACGAGCCCTCAGCCACCCGTAGCGCATATTGCTCGGCGATCCGCCCGCCTGCTCGTACGACTCCTTGATCTTCGCTAGGTTGTCTCTCGAGTATTGCGGGAACTGGCTTTCCGACGCAGCGACGGTGGACGGGAACTCGAGAATCGTTTTAAGTTCCGGCGTGATGCGGCGCTCGTAGTCCTTTGGAATCGGCGTATACCTGCCGTGCTTGTCGTCGTGCTTGTCCCGGTGCTTGTCGTCGTACTTGTCCCGGTGCTTGTCGTCATGCTTGTCCCGGTGCCTGTCGTCGTGCTTGTCGTCGTCCCGGCCGTGCCCTGCTGAGACCGTACCTGGTGCCAGCTTATAAAGGCGCGCCGAGTTTAAACCGAGGATCTTCCGCTTGATCGATTCGGTCAGCCTCGGGTAGCCGTAGCGCTTGCGCAGGTCCTCTGGAATCTGGAACCGCCACAGTGCCTCAATTTGCCACTGCGGCGAGCCGTACCAGACCGCATCTGAACCGAAGACCACGCGGTCTTCGCCCATGAACTTCAACAGTTGGCCGAGGATGTGCGCGCACACCGTGGGGAAGGTGATCACGCTCGACGCGAACGTCGTGCCGATCTCGGCGTAGACGTTCTTGTACGGCGCGGCGAGCACCGCCATCTCGGTGGTCCACGAAATATCCGGCACGCCTTCGCGCAGGGTCGGATTCTTAACCTCTTCCCACGCGTTTAGCACCCAGAAGGCGGGCTTGATGCACGAGTGGTAGATGATGAAGTTGAACTGCGGCCAGTCGGCCGCAGCCCGCGGAATGTCGATCGGGTGGCCTAGCGTGGGCTCCCTCCCAACAGCGTTAGTCGACAAACCTTTGTGGATCGACAGGTTCATGAACCCCGGGTACTTTTTGAGGATATGCCCGTTGTTTTTTCGGGCGTACTCATCGATCTTTTCGTAGGTCGGATAGGCGACGTCGGGGTCGTCCAAGGCCCAGCGCCGCATGTCGCTATCCGGGTCGAAATCGATCTTGGCGGCGCTGGCAATGTTGTACCCCTTCCATGAGTCCGGCTTCAGGCGTTCGATCTGCTCCTCGATGAAGTAGAGGTTGCCCTTGCCAGTGTAGAGCTGGCCGTGGCCGAGCATGCGCGTGGAGCCTGCTAGCTTGTTCACCCAGTCGCGCGTAGCCATCGTCTGCTCCGCGGTCAAGATCTCGAAGGCTTCCGACTCCTGGACGTTCTTCGGCGGCCGCGATGCACCGGCATCCGGGATGGCGGCGGAGTTGTTGTTGGTCATGATCGCCACGGTCACCTGACTGTCGAGGTACACATCCTTCATGTACTGAACCAGGTGGAAATTCTCATTCAGGTTCGGAAGGCCGACGAGGGCCGGGTTCCACGGGAAATTCACCCGCCCAAGCTCGTCGGGCAGATCATTCGGATTGAAATTGGTGTGGATCCCCTGCGCGATATCGCGAAGCGCGTTGCCGGGCCCGACCCTGCTCGAGCGGATGATGTGAGTCTGGTCGTCGAACACGAACAGGTCCTTGGGAGGGCCTCCGTGCGCGTAGGCCTGCGGGATCAGCATCTCCATTGGGCTCACGTCAAAGAAGTGTCCGAAGACTTCGTTCATCGCGATGAACGATGCCGCGAAACCGCCAGTCGTCGCAAGGAATTTACGCCGCGACATGCCGAGCTTCTTCGAGGCCTGCTCGGCGAGTGCGTTGACACGCTGCTCGACTTTCCGCTGCTTGTCGGTCTGGACGATCGGCATGTACTCGCCGTTCGACACCATCTGGGTCGGAATTGGCGAGTGCCCACGGTCGGCGTGATCGGCGGGCGAGAGCCTGTGAAGTTGCGCGTCGCTGAACCAGGAATCGTCTTCCCTGAACTCGGTTTTCTTCGTCGAATCGCTCATGGTCATAATCCTCCAATGATGCGTCCTTGGACGTACACGATCTTCTCTCGATCCCGCCTCGTTCCTATCAGGTGCTCCTTAGTGAACTTTAGTGCGTTGGAAGCGGCGCCAAACAAATTCGAGTGATCTCCAGGAACTCACACGTCGCAATGAGTGTGTAGCCGCGAAGCGCGAGAATTGAATCGCGAGGCGAGCGGCGCAGTCCATTCCGGACAGCGAGTCCACCGGAGCGTCGAAACACCACGCTTCCGCGCCACGTGTCTCTCCTTACCCAAGCGGCAATAACGGACGGCTGGGGATAAAGTCCACTTGGCAACGTACGCCTCGCTAACGCCTCAAGCAAGACGCGACGCATCAATAGCTGCAAAAGCGCGCTGCGCAATTTATCCTCGAGCGCGCTTCCGCGTCACGCCACGCGAGGAGTTTCAACGCCTTACCACGATGCACCCTGCTAACCACTCGAGCGATAGACCGCCAGTGGTAGACCTTTTGGACTACCGTGTCACCTCTTCAGCACTCGACCTCTTCATGCAGAGGTGGAGCGTCTACTGATAACGGCTTGGATTGCGTAGCTGGGGCAACAACCCACATCCAGCGAATGTCCGCGTCGGAGCGAGTTTAGGAGAAGGGGCGGGTGGCCGCTTTTGGCTGAAAGCCGCCAGATGTTATGTTCACCTATCGACCCTAACCAGTCATAGCGCGAACTTGATTGCTGCCATTCAAGGTCGAGTGATAAGCTCGCCGGGCCCTGGGATGACCCGATGATGGACAAAGTAGCACACATAGCGCCCCGTCCACGTGCGGACTCCGCCCGTGCGTTGACTTCATTGCAACCACTGACCGCGTCTGATCTGGAGGCGCTTGCGAAGTCCCGGCTCTTTCGGGGCGTGGACATCGAGCTCGTGGATCATTTGCTGCAGGAGTGCACCCTGCGCGACCTGCGCGCAGACGAGATCCTGCTCGCGCGTGGGGAAGCCCCGAGCGAAGACCTTTTCGTCGTGATGAGTGGGCGGGTGAGCGTCCATCTTGCCGGCGCCGAGTCGCCCTCGCACACCGTCATCGACGCGGGCGAGTGTGTGGGAGAGATGTCCGCGATCGATGGCGAACCCATCTCAGCCACGGTGATGGCCCTGGAGGCAGCGCGGCTTCTGGTCATTCCCGAACCGATCGTATGGTCCCTGGTCAATTCCTCCCATGCGGTCGCACGGAATTTGCTCTACATCCTGTCGCGCAGGATGCGCCACGGCAATGCCGTGATCGCGTTCGGGCTCGACCGGCAGCGTGAACTCGAACGCGCTGCGGGCACCGATGGCCTCACGGGACTGCACAATCGGCGCTGGATGAACGAAGCGTTCGCGCGACAGCTAGACCGGTGTGCGCGGGACACTCTGCCAAGCAGTCTCATTCTGATCGACGTCGATACCTTGAAGGCGTACAACGATCAGGCGGGTCACCTTGCGGGTGACCTATTGATCTGCACGGTGGCCGACGTGCTCGCCCGGCATATTCGCCCCGGGGACCTACTCGCGCGCTTCGGGGGCGACGAGTTCTGCCTGCTCCTGCCGGAAACGCCGCTATCGGACGCGCTGACCGCGGCCGAACGGCTGCGCGCGGCGGTCGACGCGGAGGTCGTCCTCGAGATTGCGGTGCCGGCCACCATTTCCTGCGGGGTTTCAAGCGGCCTTCCCGGCGTGCAACTCGAAGAACTCTTCCACATCGCCGACGGGGCCCTCTACCGGGCGAAATCGAAAGGCCGAAACACCGTCGCACGCTAGCGAACTGCCACTTGAGACGGCCCGCGAGCTCGTTCCGCTTCCCAGGTGGCTTCGGAAACCATCCACGGTCAATGGCCGTCCGCTTTCTAATTCGCGCGGCAATGGCGAATAATGGCCGGTGCGAGACGGTCGCGACGCGCCATCTGCCAACATCTCCACCGCGATTGGCGCTGGCTAGTCCTCGCCGCGCGTCGCGGCCAATTTACGGGACCGAGGGGTTCGCCACTCCCACGGCGCACCGCGTTCGGGTTGCGCCATAGCCGAAAAACAAGAAAGTCCGCACGCGGCGGGCTTCCAGTAGTGGCCAGTTCTTCTTCAATGCAGCTTGCGTCGGCAAGAGAAGCCGGGGCCGGCTCGGCCCTCACGCTAGCGCTCGCTGGGACGTGCGCAGTGCTTGTAGTACGCCATTCTCAGAATCTCGAAGTCGGCGAGCGGCGCGCCACCGAATCGTTCGTAGAGGGCGTGGCGCACTTCGTCATATGGCAGGTGGCGCAGCAGCATCTCCGTCACGCCGTCAACCCCTTCGGCACTAGTCTTTCGGAGAGCATCCTCGGCCGTGATCTTTCCCTCGCGCAGCATGCGCTCCAATGTCTGTTCGTCCATTTCTCCTCCTGAACGAGTTGCACTCGACAAAAGGTTAGGTCCTAATTCACTGACGAAATTGTCAACTTTTATTAACCGGGTGGACAAAGGCACGAGCCTCGACGCCAAGCGTGGACTCACCAAGACCGCTTCGACCCGCTGCAGAAAGCTATTCCACGACATTCCCGCTTGAAATTGCACCCGATTCATCGGCATGGCAATCTCTCCGTTTGGGTCACGCCTGCCAGCTTACCCCCCTCAGCGGCTCACCCCATGCGCCTGGCTGAGGGATATTGCTAATCAGGAAACAGAAAGCCCGCACGCGACGAGCTTCCTGGATCTTATGCGGGCTTTTCAGTGAAGCGTGCGGCGGCGAGAGAAGCCGAGACCGGCGAGAGCGGCGCCGGAAGGGGGGTCGAGCTCGGGAATTGCAGCTCCGGAATCTTCATCAGCGCCACGCGACCGCATTGTGCTGTATTCTTCGTCGTGCCGAGTTAGCCCGTCAGAAGATGCCGAATGGCTCTGAGAATTGTCTGGAAGTCCGGACGGGAAAGGAAACGAAGATGCGTGGACGCGTTCAAGCAGCTACCTGCGTTTTGACCGCTGTAAGCTTCGCAGCTTTCGCAATGGCTGCACCGGCCAACGACTCCAAATCGAGGGCCTACGGGAAGCGCCTGTCATCCCAGTGCACGACCTGCCATCGGATCGACGGCACTGACAACGGTATTCCATCGATCGTTGGTTGGCCCCCCGAGGACTTCACATGGGTCCTCAAAACCTATAGAGATGGCGGCCGCACCGAACCCGAAACGGCATCTGGCGCCCACCTGGGGCTCAACGAGAGTCAGATCCAGGCGCTGGCGAGATATTTCGGTTCGCTCAAGCCTTCGGTTCGCTTAAGGTAGGTTCCCGCGAATCTCGTCCAGGCGACCCGATGACCGGCGGACGGCTGCGAATGTGGAAGCACGCGCGGTTACGCTTTCGTTTTCCAGTTAAAGGGCGACTCTCGATGAGTCGATCGACACTCGGGAAAGCCGTTAGCTGAACTCAAGCTTGTCGATCTGCTTGGTGAGTGTGTCGATGCCCCCGTTCCGGGAAGGGGAGGGGAAAAATAATGAAACGATGGACGCTGGTGTTGTTGGCGCAACTCTTGCTGCCAGGAGTTGTGCATTTCGCGTGGGGTAACGAATGGGTCAACCTGGGCGGCCTGCTGAATTCGAGCGGTGGCTGGTTCCAGTGGGTTAAGAATACCTTTGATGGTCGATATTGCGCGCTCGGCTACAAGGGGAATATTCAGTGTTACGACCCGGCCACCAACGTGCTGGAGACGGTGTATGTAAATGGCTCGCAAACGCCCGATCCGCAGAACGGCGACCTCCAAATCTTCGGCTGGGATCACGTGAACCAGGAATACCTCGCGATGGACGGTGGGCGGACAATCGGCCCTTATCCGATGGCCTTCAGCATGGTCACGCGCACGTGGCGAATCCTGACCAACGCAGACTTCGATGGAATCGAGTCGCGGACCAAAACCGGTGGCGCCGGGTCGGCGACATCGCCCGATCACGACCTGTTTGTCGTGTTCGGATCGTATTTGGGCTACACCGGGCGTACGACGCTCATATACGACCTCCGAAATCGTACGTACAGGGAGCTGGCCGGGCCCGCCTCGATGCCTTCACGGAACCACACCCAGGGACAGTTTTTGTACATCCCCTCGCTGCGACGGTTTCTGCTCTTTGGCGGGGATAGCTACAACTCGGGGCCACTCAACGACCTTTGGCTCCTTGATCCGGCTACGTGGACGTGGACGAGCGTGATGGCGCAAAACCCACCGTCGGGTCGGTCGTTCAGCCAAATGGCATATGACCCGCTGAACGATGTCATCTACCTTTATGGAGGCAAGTCCGCCACGGACGCTGGCGTCTGGGTCCTTCATCTGAATGCATGGACATGGGAATATGTGCCGGAACCTCCGGGGACTGTACTTGTTGATTACCCGGGCATCCGCCGCGTGGGTGCCGGGATTTTCGAGCCTGGCGCCGGCTTTTGTACTGGAGCGGGCATCTTGCCCGGCACCAACTGGATCGGCAGCGCCGAGATCTGGTGCTGGACGCACTCGTTCAACGGGCCGCCACCGCCACCTCCGCCGCTGCCCGGTTGGGTTCGAACGACGGAGACCCCAGATCGTGCGCGGTTCGAATACCAATCCAGCCCGCCGAGCGGCGTTGATCTCTATGACTGCATCGTCGATCAGACAGTCATCGATTGTAAGAGGCGCTAAGCGGGCCACATTGATCGCGTTGGGTGGGGTCGAACTCAGCGAGGATGGCATGGCGATGCTCCCCTCAAGCTCCTGTCACGCACCCTTGGCTTTTGCGGCGTGAAATTCGAGGTCCTGCATTGA
>JBAVOG010000073.1:0-2977 GCA_049691875.1 Burkholderiales bacterium
CAATTGCTGCTTGGCCGCGATGCAAGCGTCGGCCACTCTGACGTCGTCGGCCATTTGAGTCGACGCGGGCGGTGCGCTGGGCGCGGCCGCGCGCGGCGGCGGATTGCAACGCGAGTCGTCGACCAGCCGCAGGTTGTTGAACTGGCCGCGCTCCACAGCCACGCAATCGCCCACGCGCAGTCCGGCCTCGTCCGTAACCATCTGGACGGTGGTGCGGCCATCGATCAGGATCGTGTACTCGAAGGCCTGCGATCGGGTCGCAACCCGCCCCACCTGCTGTCCGACGGCCGCACCTCCGATCCCTCGCAGCGCCCGGTTGCTGCCCGATTGGCCCGACCCGGAAAGCAGGCCGAGGGCGCCTCCCACGACCGCGCCGCCGATCTGCGCGCCACCGCTTGTCTCATTCACCAGATTGACCGAAGTGATCCGACCGTAGTTGACCGTTGTCTGCGCCACTACTGCCGTTGCGCAGCCGTACAGCATTGCGACCGCCGCGACAATCTTCACTCCCTGGACTGCGTTCAGCATTTCGGACCTCCATCGATCGATACGAGCTTGAAGTTTGGGTGCGCAGCACTCCAGCGCGGATCGAGCGATTGGCATGCTACCAGATTAGACTCGAGGGAACGCGCCAAGTCACGCCGCGGATTGCCGTTGATCGGTCCCGGACTGTCGGCCGAGTCCCGGTGGCGGCGTGAGCCCCATCGAGACGTATATCGCGGTCAGCTTGTCCATCCCGATGTTCGCCGGCCGAACCCACTCTGCCGGCACGTACAGAAGAGCGCCACCGATCGGCACCGGCGCGGTCGGGACGAGCACAGCCAAATAGCCGCGCCCGTCGATGTTAACCGGAACCGCGCTCGGGGCGAGCGCGAGCACCGCCGCGCCGTCGCCGCCGAAGAAGCACCAGACCGGGCTCATGGCGCCGATGTCCACACCCTGCCTCTGGTTCAGCAGACCGACGAAACGATCGGCAAGGCTGTAGAGGTCGCCGACGAGCGGGATGCGCCGCAGCGTTCGATCGGTCACCCAGCGCAACGGCCCCTTCAGTCCCAGCCGCATCAGAAGCCCGAGCAGGTAAATGCCGACGATCAGCAAGAGCGCGCCGAGCAGGTAAGCAAGGCCGGGATGGCTCGAGAAGGGGTAGCCGATCGTGGCGAAGAATCGACCGACGATGGTCCCCGGTCCGACGAACTGGTACACGAGCGTGAACAACCAGTAGACCACCGCGAACGTCAACGCGACCGGCAGCAGGACGAACAATCCCGCGAACCACGTCGTGACGACCGATTGCACGCCGCGCTTGATCATTTCGCGCCGCCGCCTTGCAGACCGAGATCGACCAGCAGTGGATCGGATCTACCGCGCATGTGGCCCAGCCCGGGGCGCGCGAATTACGCGAGCGCCTTCGACTTGAGTCGCGCGAATTCGTCCTGGGTGATGGTCCCGGCGTCGAGCAGCGCCTTGGCGTCGGCGATCTGCTCGGCGGGGGATCTCCCCGCCACCGACCGGATGTAGGAATCGGTGTCGGACTTTGCCCGTTCCGCGGCCGCGCGTCCACGCGCCGCCATGCCCTTTCCGCGCGCGACGATGTACAGGAGCGCCGTCAGGAACGGAAGAAACAGCAGGCCGATGATCCACAGCGCCTTGAAGCCGCCGCCGAGCTCGTGATCCCGGAACAGATCGATGATGATCTGAAAGAGGACGAGGAGATAAGCGACGAAGACGAAACTCGAGAGGATCAGCCAGACGATGTCCCAGAAATTGCTCATTCTTGATTCTCCGCGGCAAGGCCGATCTGATGGCCGCCAAGATTACAGCAATTTCCTTAACATCATTACCTCGCCGCGTTCCCGTCGCTTCGCATCAGGCCGGTGGTCTCAGGTATGAAACGCACTTCGGTGAAACGGAACCGCTTCCCGGCGAGCGTACCGGCAACGCCAACGGCACGAGCCGGCTCAACGATGCGTACTGGGCCCGGCAGGCCGAGAACGAGGCGGCGGTGAAGGAGGCCAAGGCCAGACGCACCGCGGCGGTCGCCGCGAGGAACGCCGCTCGATTCTGACCCTTCACGGCGCGCTGCCGCCGCTTGCTCGCAGAGGGTCGCTGCAGACGTCCGCGCCGTCCAGCGGCAGCGGGCCGTAGCGGAGCATCTCCAGCGGCACGGTGATCGCCGAGGTGAACAGGCGCGCGAATGCCTCGAAGAAATCGCCGCGCGTCGGTGCGACCGTGAAATCGTTCATCGTGCCGGTGATGCTGAGCGGGGTCTGCAGGCTGAAGAACGCCACCCCTTTTGCGCGCGGGCGAAAGCGAAACGCGATCTCCTCGGTGCGGAGGTCGGCGCGACCTGCGCCGAGCGCGCGCACACGCGTCGTATCGATCACCAGCGCATCGTGGGTGAGCAGCCCGTCCTTCAGGTCGAGGCGGCCGACGAAGCAGTTCACCTGCGACTCCCTGCCGGGGTCGAGGAACGGCAGCAGCTCGAGAAACATGTTCACCGACCAGCGGTCGAAGACCCCGCCGCGCAGGTTCTTGGGCCACACTGCGAAATCAAAGTGGCCGTCCGCGTGCGCGAAGATCGACTCGAGCGAGGGCGCCGTGCTCCGGATTTCCATGTCCAGACTCAGCAGCCCCTGGATGTCGGCGTCCGGCCGGTTGCGGCGCGCGAGGACGCCGTACTCGAAACGCTCGATCCGGGCACCCGCCGTCACCTCGACCTCGCGCCGGCTTGTATCGTAATTTCCGTACAGGCGCGCCCCGCCCCCGGGCATATTGACCTCGAGCGGATCGATGTCGAGCCGCCCTCCGGCAAGCTCGAGGTGCAATCGCCCGTCGGCGAGCCGGTCGGCACCCGAGAGCACCTGCTGCACGCTCACGTCGACCGAGGCATCGAAGCGGCGCAGGAACGCCCGGCTCAGCAGCGCTTCGGTCTGGCCCGCGGTGTCCCGCGCCCTGGCGCGCAGCGCCTCCACGCGGC
>JBAVOG010000074.1:0-3363 GCA_049691875.1 Burkholderiales bacterium
GCCCCCGCCGGCCCCCACGACTTCTGCCGCCGCGCGGCTCGCCCAGGCCCGGTCGTCGTCGCTCCATATTTCAGGCGACACGGTGCCGGCCTCGAATGCGCGGACAAGCAGGACGTTCCGGGCTGCGGCCTCGTTCACTCCAGAAACAGAATCATGCGAGGGAGTGCCGAGTTTACGCGATCGCGGAACGCACTCCGGAACTCAGCTCCCCCCTGATTCGTAGGCACTCTCCGGGGCGACGTCCTTCTGGTTGTCAGGCGGCTCTATGAACGACGGAGCGTTGTCGTAGATCGCCAGGAAGAGCGAGCCCTGCGGACCGGAAATGAGCGGCCCGTAGTAGAGGCCCTGCTGCTCATATTGCATGAAGCCCGGGCCGAAACGCTTGGTGCTCTTCCCGATCTGCCACTCCCCTTCCAGGATGTAGTGGAAGACGTCACCGTTGTGCGAGTGGCGCTGCACGATTACGCCCGGATCGTGCTTCACGAGGTAGAACCACGGCCCCACACCCGCCTTGCCGAAGAACTTGCAGTAGATGCCCGGAATGTCTGTGCCGTCGAATCCCGGCGTTTCCTTGAGCGGCAGCCACGGCAGGTTCTGCTCGAGCGCGAAAGTCACCTTTTGATCTGGTGCGAATGGCATGAATCACCTCCTGTGCAGCGCGGACATCGAACGGTCCTGGAAGCTACGCTCGTCTCGAATGCTTGTCGATGATCCAGCATCGACGTCGCGCGGCCGCGCAAAAACGCTGAGCATCAGCCAGCGGGGGAAATCATTCACGAGGCGACGCGGTCCGTGCAGCTGCACGAGGCCCGAGCTCACGGCCGATTGCATCGTCTGCTCGCCCATCCACACGCGCGTCATCGCGAGGAGGTCCGCATTCACATAAAGGTCGACTTCGTAACCGGGATCCTTCATGCACAGCTCGACGTCCGGCCGCTCGATGACCAGCCACCAGAGGCCGAGTTCCCTCGTCCTGCGGGGCATCCCGCGGAAGCTGAATTGCACGACGGTTCGCGAAGTCGGCAACATCTCGGTACGCAAACGTTGCTGCACGTCCCACATCAGCAAAGCGGGATCGAGGTCTTCCTTCGACACCTCGGGGTACATCCACTGGCGTCCCCACTCGCCAAGCTGCATGAGGATCGGCATGAGCGCCTCGCATGCGCGAGTTGGCTGGTATTCGAACCCGCGTCCCCCCCGCTTGGGCACGCGCTCGATCATGCCGGCGGCCTCGAGTTCGCGCAGGCGTCGGGCGAGCAGCGTGCGCGATATCAACGGCAATCCGCGGCGCAGTTCATTGAAGTGGCGGTGCCCGCAGAGGAGGTCGCGCAGCACGAGTGGCGTCCACCGCTCTGCGAACACCTCGCAGGCGACCGCGATCGGACAGAACTGGCCGTAGCGATGCACCGGCTCCACTATAGCCCGACCGCTCTCGGGCAGGAAGTCCACATTCTGGACTATTCCCCATCGGTCCGACCCCTTATGTTGAGGGCACACCGCCCGCGTCGCTCGCGGGCGGACAAACCCTTTGACGCAAAAGGAGGCAGCGAAATGGACATGGCAAGAACTGGACAGCTGACTAGCAGTGCGGCAGACGTCTACGAGGAATTCTTTCTGCCAGCGCTCTTCCAGGAGTGGGCGCCGCGCCTCGTGATGATGGCGCAACTCCAGCCCGGTCACGACGCGCTCGACGTGGCTTGCGGAACAGGTGTGGTCGCTCGCGCCGCGGCCGATCGCGTTGGGTCGGCTGGAAGGATCGTGGGCCTCGATCGCAACGACGGAATGCTCGCCGTGGCAAGGCGGAAGGCGCCGCACATCGATTGGCGGCAGGGTAGGGCGGAAGCGCTCCCCTTTGACTCAAACAGTTTCGACGCGGTGATGAGCCAGTTCGGTTTGATGTTCTTCGACGATCGCCGCGCTGCGATCGAGGAAATGTGGCGGGTCTTGCGGCCGGGCGGGCGCCTGGTGCTCGCGGTCTGGGACACACTCGAGAACACGCCCGGCTATGCCGCGGTCACCGAGTTGCTGCAGCGTCTCTTCGGGCAGGAGGTTGCCGACGCGCTCCGGGCGCCCTATACGCTTGGCGACCGCGACGTCTTGCGAGGTCTGCTCGCCGAGGCCGGCGTTCGAGCCCCGGAGATCGTCACGCAGGACGGAACTGCACGGTTTCCCTCGATCGACGCGTGGGTCCACACGGACGTCAAGGGATGGACGCTTGCAGACACGATCGACGATGCGCAATATGACCGGCTGCTCGATGAGGCGCGTCTCGAGCTGCGAAGCTTCACCGACCGGCATGGCGCGGTTTCCTTCCGGGCGCCCGCCCACATCGTGACTTCGGTGAAGCCTTCGTGACACGGCACGCCGTCGCGATGCGCCGGCGCATCCGTAGCACGTCGCGCTTGACCCGGGCGAGCGCGCCGCGCGAGACTTGGGCGTCCACGCGTTTCCGCGGCCCTGCGCGGAGAATCCGAAGGAGCCACGATGCCCGCTGCGATACCTCGCGTCGCTTTCAGTCACGTCGGCATTCACGTGCACGACCTTGCCGCGATGGAGCGCTTCTACACCGGCTTGCTGGGGTTGGTCGCCACCGACCGCGGGCCGCTGGAGACTCCGCTCGGCATGCTGGATTTCGTGTTCCTGTCGCGCGATCCGCGCGAGCACCATCAGCTCGTGCTCGCCTCTGGCCGCCCTGCGGCGACGCCGTTCAACGTGCTGAACCAGATCTCGTTTCGCCTCGATTCGCTCGGTGACCTGCGCGCGTTGCATGGCAAGCTGAAGGACTTCCCCACCAGTGACGTCTTTCCCATCAATCACGGCAATGCGCTGAGCGTGTACTTCCGGGATCCGGAGGGCAATCGCATCGAGCTCTTCATCGACACTCCCTGGTACGTGGCGCAGCCGCTCCGCATCCCGTTCGATTTCGCCGACTCCGACGAGACCCTCATGCGGTGGGCCGAAGAGACCGCGCGCAAGCTGCCGGGCTTCCGCCCGGTCGACGATTGGCGTCGCGACATGGCCGTCCGGATGGGAGCCGGGTGAGCGTGGTCCGGTCTGATACGATCGACAACTTTCGAGCCCCGAAGGCGATGCATCGATGACGAAGTTTGCGCTTGGCCAGCCTGTATCCCGGATCGAAGACCTCACGCTCGTGAGGGGCGCCGGGCGCTACGCGGACGACGTGCGCCTGGAGAACGAGGCGCACGCGTACGTGCTCCGATCGCCGCACGCGCATGCGAAGCTTCTGCGCGTGGATGCGGCGGCGGCGCGCAAGGCGCCCGGAGTGCTCGCCGTGCTGACCGGCGCGGACGTGAAGGCCGACGGCCTGGGCAATATTCCCTGCATGATTCCGCTCGACAACGC
>JBAVOG010000075.1:0-2807 GCA_049691875.1 Burkholderiales bacterium
CTTCAGGCACCCGCTGGACTATATCGGCCTGGAAGGTGGTGGCGGGGTGGGCGCCGGTCCCGGCATTACGGTGGGCGCGGCGCTCGCGCTCAAGGGCAGCGGCCGCCTGCCCGTCGCGATCATGGGCGACGGCGACTTCCTCATGGGATGCACCGCGCTCTGGACGGCGACCCATTACCAGCTCCCCTGCCTGATCCTGGTCGCGAACAACCGGTCGTTCTTCAATGACGAGCTGCACCAGGAACGCGTGGCGAAAGCGCGCGGTCGCCCGGTGGGGAACCGGTGGATCGGCCAGAGAATCGACGAGCCGGACATCGATCTGGCGATGATGGCGCGTGCGCAGGGGGCCGAAGGGATCGGTCCGATTGCGCGCATCGAGGAGCTTGCGCCGGCGATCGAGCGCGGCGTGCGCCTTGCGCAGGGCGGTGCCGTGTGCGTCATCGACGTGCGGGTGCTCCCGGGATACGACACCAACCTGAGCGGCTCGCAAAGCGCCCACAAGCGGTAGCGAGCCACACTAGAATGCCCGTGGTGGCGATTTCGGTTGACGCAACGCGCTTGCAGGCCAAAACCCCTTCGCACGAACAAGGGGGAGGCCCCCTTCTAAATCCCCCTGGAACGAACAAGGGGCAAGCCCCTTGTATATCCCCTCGCATGCCTGCGCGGAGTTCTTCTACATCCTGCTAGCGGCGCCCCCCGGGCGACCCTATCCACACCAACATGCTTGCGGTGGAAAGTGTCACGAAGCGATTCGTCACGCCGGAGGGCACCGTGTCGGCGCTCGAGAGCGTTGCGCTCGACGTGCCGAAGGGGCATTTCGTCGCGCTCATCGGGCCGAGCGGTTGCGGCAAGTCGACGCTCTTCAACATCATCGGCGGGCTCGTCGACGGTTACGAGGGCCGAGTCCTGATCGACGGCCACCCGATCGACGGTACGCATCACGATGTAGGCATGGTGTTCCAGGAGGAGTCGACATTTCCGTGGCTCACGACGATCGAGAACATCGCGTTTCCGCTCGACGCGACTGCGATGCCGAAAGCGGAGCGGCTCGCGCGGGCGCAGAGGCTGCTCGCGCTCGTGGGCCTCGAGGGATTCGAGCGGCGCTATCCCGCCGAGTTGTCGGGCGGAATGCGCCAGCGCACTGCGATCGCACGCACGCTGGCGATCGAGCCCAAGTTGCTGCTCATGGACGAGCCATTCGGCGCGCTCGATGAGCAGACACGGCTGCTTCTCGGCGACCAGGTGCTGCGCATCCATCGCGAGCTCGAGCAGACCACGCTCCTCATCACGCACAGCATCACCGAGGCAGTGCAGCTCGCCGACCGGGTTGTCGTGATGACCTTTCGGCCGGGCCGGGTGAAGCGCGTCGTCGAGATCGATCTCCCGCGTCCGCGCACTTCGGAGATCGTCTCCAGCCCCGAGTTCGGCAGGCTCGTTGCGACCATCTGGAACGATCTGCGCGAGGAGGCCTCGCGCGGCATGCAGGACTTCGAGTCACACGCGCGTGCCGGGCACTGACCCGGCGCACGCATTTCGGCAACGCCAAAAGGAGGGGATCATGAGAAAGATACTGGGCAAGGCACTGATCTGCGCGGCAGCCGCTGCGCTGACCGCCAATGCGGTCGCGCAGGACCAGGTGCGCGCGGCAGTCGGCCAGCGCGGCAACTGGGACACGTTGATCATTTCCCAGGGCACCGAGGCCGGCATCTTCAAGCGCGCAGGGCTCGAAGTCGCCATCACGTGGACGCGGGGCGGCGCCGAGACGTTGCAGGCGGTCATCACGGACAGCGCAGACGTCGCGATTGCGAACGGGATACTCGGTGTGATAGGCGCGATCTCGAAAGGCGCGCCGGTCCGTATCGTGAGCTCGGAGATGACCGGCGCGCCGGACATCTACTGGTACGTGAAAGCCGACAGCCCGATCAAGTCGATGAAGGACATGGACGGCAAGACGATGGGCTATTCGCGGCCCGGATCGTCCACCAACCTCGTCGCGCTCGCGCTGGGCGAGTACTTCAAGGTCAAGCCGAAGCTCGTCTCGACCGGCGGCATTCCGGATACGCGCACGCAGGTGATGTCGGGCCAGATCGACGCCGGCTGGGCGGTGCCCCACTTCAACTTCGACCTCGTCAACGAGGGGAAGATCCGAATCATCACGCGCGGGTCCGACGTGCCGGACCTGAACGAGCAGGCCGTGCGCGTCAACGTGGCAAGCCTGAAGTTTCTCACCGACAGGCGCGAAATCGCACGGCGGTTCATGAAGGCCTACTACGACAGCCTGGAGTGGATCTACGCGAACCCGGAGAAGTCGACCGCGTTCTACGCTGCGTTCAACAAGATCTCGCCCGGAATCGCGAAGCAGACCTACGAGAGCTTTCCGAAGGCGGCGCTCGCACCCTGGCCGGTGAAGGGACTCAAGCAGAATCTCGAAGACGCCCTCGCCAACAAGCAGCTCGCCAAGCCGCTCGCCGAGGCCGAGGCGCAGAAGGCGCTGTTCGATTTCGTATACCAGCCCTGACAACGACGCCCGGGTGGCGCGGATGAGCAGGCGCGCCCGCGCGGCAATCGCGGGAATGTGCGGCGTCGCGGGCGCGGCGGCCGCGCTCGAGATAGTCGTGCGCGCGGGATGGATTTCTCCACTGATCATCTCGCCGCCATCCGCGCTGCCGGCAGCGTTCGGCAAGCTCTGGGCAGAAGGGTTCATCGTGCGTCCCTTTGCCCTGACGATCGGGCAGGCATTCGCGGCGACGAGTGCGGCGGCATTGGTCGGCATTCCGTGGGGCTACCTGTTGTGGCGGCGGCCGGTG
>JBAVOG010000076.1:0-4162 GCA_049691875.1 Burkholderiales bacterium
ACTTCCGAAACGTTCAAGACCGCTCCCTTCGTGCCGCGCGACGCCATGGCCGGCCTGGAACGCATGCTCTCACGTGCGCCGCATCGGCGCCAAGGTCGTGCACGGACCGCATAACTGCCCTACCCGGTTTGTTATGGGTCCCGCGGCCGGCCGTTCCCGTCTACACTCCACTCTCGTTTCGACCCGGTTGCGTAGAAGAACAAGAATCATTCCAAGTCACTTCAGGAGGAGGAAAGAATGAATTTCAATATCGACTCGACCCGCCGCACGGTGATTCGAGCGGCCCTCGCGAGTGCGCTTGCAGCTGCGCTTCCGCTTTCGGCACATGCCGCCGACTTCCGCGGCAAGACCATCGATTTCATCATCCCGTTCAACGTCGCCGGGGGCTCCGACGTGTGGGCGCGCTTCTACGCGCCGTACCTTTCCAAGTATCTTCCCGGCGAGCCGACGGTCGCCGTGAAAAACGTGCCGGGCGGCGGCTCGACCAAGGGCGCCAACGAGTTCGCCTCGCGCGCCAAGCCCGACGGGCTCACGATCCTCGGCACGTCCGCGTCGACCCAGTTCCCGTACCTGCTCGGCGATCCGCGCGTACGCTACGAGTACAAGGACTGGAAAGTCGTGCTGGCCTCGCCGACCGGAGGCGTCGTCTACGTGAGTGCGGATCTCGGCATCAAGTCCGCCGCGGATATTGGCGCGCTGCGCAAGGCGAATCTCATCTACGGCAGTGAAGGTGCGACGTCCCTCAGTCTGGTACCCATGCTCGCGTTCCGGCAACTCGACCTCCGTGTCCAGTACGTGTTCGGCATGAAGGGTCGCGGCGACGCGCGCCTCGCGTTCGAGCGAGGCGAGTCGAACATCGACTACCAGACCACCTCCGCGTACCTTGCGAGCGTGGTGCCCATGGTGAAAGCCGGACGCGCGGTGCCGCTCTTCAGCTGGGGGGTTATCGACGACGACGGAAAGCTGGTGCGCGATCCGACGTTCCCCGATCTCCCCGACATCGGCGAAGTCCTGGCGAAGGCCGAGGGCAAGAAGCCCTCCGGTCTGGAATGGAACACGCTGATGGCATTCATCGGCGCGGGATTCGCGGCCCAGAAGCTGGTGGTGCTGCCGAAGGGAACGCCGCAGGACATCGTCGACGCTTACACCACGGCGTTCCGCAAGGCGCAGGACGATCCGGAGTTCAAGGCGAAGCGGGAGAAGGTGCTCGGCGAGTACCCGCAAGCGACCGGAAAGGCCGCGCAGACGCTCTACCGGACGGCAACCGAGATTTCTCCGGCGTCGAAGTTCTGGGTGCGCGAGCACCTGTCGAACAACTACTCGGTGAAGTTCAAGTGACAGGCAGACGGTCCCGATCGCGACGCCTCGAGAGGGCGGAAAACAGCCCGCCCTCTGCCTGCGAGTATCGCGCGCGCTGACCGTCGCACCATGCTTGCAACGCTGGCCGCGTCGCTCGGCGACGTTCTGAGCGTCCAGCATCTGCTGTACCTGGCGATCGGCGTGGTCGTCGGCCTCGCCGTGGGTATCCTGCCCGGCCTGGGCGGGATCGCCGGGCTGTCCCTGCTGATTCCGTTCCTGTACGGCATGGATTCCGTGTCCGCGCTGGCGATGCTCGTGGGCCTGGTCGCCGTGATTCCCACGTCCGACACGTTCACCTCGGTCCTGATGGGCATCCCCGGATCGAGCGCCAGCCAGGCCACCGTGCTCGACGGCTTTCCGCTCGCCAAGCAGGGACAGGCGGCGCGTGCGCTCGGCGCGGCCTTCTCCGCCTCGCTCTTCGGCGGCCTTTTCGGTGCGCTGATCCTCACCGGCGCGGTGCTCGTCGCGCGTCCGATCATCCTCGCATTTACCTCTGCGGAAATGTTCATGCTCGCAGTGTTCGGGATGTCGATGGTTGGCGTGCTCGCCGGCAACAGCCTCGCGAAGGGACTCGCCGCATGCGGAATCGGCCTGGTGCTCGGCTCGATCGGCGCTGCGCCTGCGACGGGCGAAGACCGCATGATTCTCGGGAGCGACTATCTGCGCGACGGCATACCGCTCGTCGTCATGGCGCTCGGACTGTTCGCCTTTCCGGAGATCGTCGATCTGCTGCGCCTGAACCGGCCGATCGCGGAAAGCGCGAAGCTCGGGGCGGGCTGGCTGCAGGGGTTCCGGGACATGCGTCGCCACTGGTTCCTCTGTCTGCGTTGCGCGGGAATCGGCACCCTCGTTGGCGCGATCCCGGGGCTCGGCGGGAGCGTGGTCGACTGGATTGCATACGGACATGTCGTCCAGACTTCGCGTGACAAGTCGAAATTCGGAACGGGCGACATCCGTGGCGTGCTCGCGCCGGAATCGGCCAACAACGCCTGCCAGGGTGGCGCGCTTATGCCGACGATGCTGTTCGGCGTTCCCGGATCGGGAAGCATGGCGATCTTCCTCGCCGGCATGGTGCTGCTCGGCATCGAGCCGGGTCCCAGCATGGTCGGCGCGAATCTCGATCTCACCTACACGGTCATCTGGTCGCTCGCTCTCGCGAACGTGATCGGCGCGGGCGCCTGCCTTGCGCTTGCCGGCCCGATCGCGCGGCTGACGCTCATACCGTTCACGCTGATCGCGCCATTCATGATGGTGGTGATCACGTTCGCTGCGTTTCAGGCGCGTCGCGACCTCATGGACCTGCTGCTGCTGCTTGCAGTCGGATTCGTCGGAATTCTGCTGCGCCGGTTCGGCTGGCCGCGGCCGGCGGTCCTCATCGGCTTCGTGCTCGCTTCCCAGGCGGAGACGTACTTCTATCAAGCGTTGCAGTTCCATCACTGGGGATTTCTGACCCGGCCGGGCGTGCTGATCATTGCTGCGATCACCGCGATTTCGGTGTTTGCCGGGTCGCGTTCGCGCGTCGGCGAGGAAGGCGTGGTCCGCCGCGCCGCCCCCGGAGCACCCGCCCCATTGCGCCCGAAGGCCGGTGCGCGCCGCCCGCAGATCCTCTTCACGTCGGGCGTGGTGCTGCTGTTCGCTTATGCCGTGTGGGACGGGCTGCAGCAGTCGTTCCTCGCGGCCGTGTTCCCGGTGGGAGTCGGGGCCCTTTCATTGTTCTTCGCCGGCTACGTCCTCTTCGCGGTGAGCGGCCGCCGGGCCGATCATCCGGCCAATCAGGATCAGGAAATCGAGGGCAAGCACGTCGGCGATGCCTCCGTCGCAGGCGCCTGGACGAGTTTCGCGTGGTTCGCCGCGCTGTTCGCGATCGCCACGCTCATCGGCTATATCTTCGCGGTCGCGCTGTTCTTCGTGGCCTTCGTGCGCTTGCGCGCGAAGCGCAACTGGCCGATGACCGTCATCTTCACGATCGCCGCGCTCGCCTGCATCATCGCGCTCGGCTACGTCTTGAATCTCGATTTTCCCCGCGGCCTGCTGCAGGAATTCGTCGATCTGCCCTGGCCCCTGAACTGAGCGTGTTCCCGTGGCCATCGGAAATGACATGTACGTGGTAGAAAGGCTTGCGAAGTTCGCGGAAGATCTCCGGAAGCATCCGCTTGCGCCGGAAGTCCTGCATCACGCGAAACGCGCGGTCGTGGACTGGATTGCAGCGCTGCTGCCGGGTGCAGTCGAGGCACCCGCGACGCTTCTGGAACGTGCACTCGCGAGTGACCTCGACCGCGGAAGTGCGACGCTGGGGACGGGTCGCCGTGCGAGCGCCCACGCGGCGGCGCTGATCAACGGCGCCGCTGCGCACACGGTCGAGGTCGACGACATCTTCAAGGACGCAATCTTTCATCCCGGCGCCCCGACCATCGCAGCCGCGCTTTCGGGAGCACAGGAACTCGGCGCCGATGGCGCGGCGTTCCTGCGCGCCGTGATCGTAGGCTACGAGATCTCGACTCGCATCGGCATCGCGATGGGACGCGCGCACTATCGCTACTGGCACAACACCGGCACGATCGGCAGCTTCGGCGCCGCCGCGGCCTGCGCCGAGCTGTATTTGCTGGATCGGCGCCGATTCGCTCACGCACTGGCGACTGTCACGACGTTCGCGGCCGGCCTGCAGCAGGCTTTCCGCATGGAGTCGATGTCCAAGCCGCTGCACGCGGGGCGTGCCGCCGAGGCAGGACTGCTCGCGGCGCAGCTTGCGCAAGAGGGCGTGACCGGCTCGCTCGACGTCATCGAGGGCGGCGCGGGTTTCGGG
>JBAVOG010000077.1:0-12827 GCA_049691875.1 Burkholderiales bacterium
TCCACACATCTCACGCATTTCGGCGCGTTGCATCTCAGTCGCCCTCTCGCCTGGCATGCGGGACGTCGGCCGCGGCACCACCATGCGCCGGAGCTGCGGCCTTCTTGCCGCCGAACTTCCCGCTCAGGCTCTCGAGCATCCAGAAGAAGAGTGGCACGAAGAAGATTGCGATGAAAGTCGACGCCGCGATGCCGCCGATCACGCCGGTGCCGATGGCGCGCAGGCTGTTGGCGCCGGGACCGGTCGCGATCGCGAGCGGCACGCAACCCAGACCGAAGGCGAGCGAGGTCATCACTATCGCGCGCAGCCGCAGGCCTGCCGCCTCGATCGCGGCCTCCTTGACCGGCATGCCGGCGTGCACGCGCTCGATCGCGAACTCGCAGATGAGAATCGCATTCTTCGCCGAAAGGCCGACCAGCGTCACGAGCCCGACCTGGAAGTAGACGTCGTTCTGCAGCCCGAGCGCCCAGGTGAGCACGAGCGCGCCGAAGATCGCAAAGGGAACCGAGAGCACCACCGCGATGGGAAGGGTCCACTTCTCGAACTGCGCCGCCAGAATGAGAAAGACGACGATTAGGCCGAAAATGAAAGCCGTGGACGACGTGCTCCCGGATTCCTTTTCCTGCAGCGCTTGCCCCGCCCACGCGTAGGAGAAGTCGCCCGGCAGCGTCTCGCGCGCGACGTCCTCCATCGCCGCGATCGCCTGGCCGGAGCTGAAGCCTGATGCTTGATTGCCGTTGATCTTTACGGCCGGGAATCCGTTGAAGCGGGTGAGGAGCTTCGGCGAAGCGACGTACTTGGTGGTGATCAGCGCCGACAGCGGCACGTTCGCGCCGGATTTCGAGCGCACGAAGACCTTGTCGAAATCGCTGGGCTTCGCCCGGTAGTCGGCATCGGCCTGGATGATGACCCACCACACCCGGCTGAATTGGGAGAACTGACCGGCAATCTGCGATCCGAAGAACGCCCCCATGGTCTGGAACACGTCGCTCACCGGAACCCCAAGTACCTCGGCGCGGTTCCGATCCAGATCGACGAAGAGCTGCTGGCTCGCTGCCTTGAATGTCGTGTTCAAGCCTGCGAGCTCGGGACGTTGCCGCGCCTTTTCGAGAAACGCCTGGACCGCGGCACCGGTCGCGCGCGGATCGCCGGATCCGCGGTTCTGGACGTAGAACTCGAAACCCCCGGTCGTCCCCATGCCGGGGATCGACGGCGGATTGACCGCGAAGGCGAAACCCTCGCGCAGAGGGTAGAACTTTGCGTTCAGCCGCTTCAGCGTGTCGAATACGAGCAGCTCACGGTCGGTGCGCTCCTCGAACGGCTTGAGCTGGCCGAACAGGACCGCCGAATTGTTCGAGAACTGCCCGTCGATCAGGCTGTAGCCGTCGACGACGGCGACGTCCTGGATCGCGGGATCGGCCTTGATGATCGTCTCGACCTTCTTGGTGAATTCGGTCATCACGCCGAGGCTCGCGGTGTCGGGCGCCTGGGCGACGACGAAGAAGTAGCCCTGGTCCTCGTCGGGCACGAAGCTCGACGGCAGGATGCGGAACATCGTGACGATGCCGAAGATCACCGCTCCGAAGATCAGGAGCGAGATCGGCCATCCGCGGATGCCGCTGCCTACGACGCGCAAATAGCCCTGCGTGATGCTCGAGAACGTGTTCTCGAACCAGCGGAAGAAGCCTTTCTTCTCGCCGTGGTGCGCCTTGATGATGATCGCGGCCAGGGCCGGCGACAGGGTGAGCGCCATGATTCCGGAGATGACCATCGAGATCGAGATCGTGATGGCGAACTGCTTGTAGAGCGTGCCGGTGACGCCGCCGAGGAATGCGACGGGCATGAACACGGCGACGAGCACCATCACGATGGAAATCAGCGCGCCGGCGATCTCGGTCATGGCGCGCTTCGCCGCCTCCAGCGCCGAGAGCGCGTGCTTCGTCATGTTGACCTCGACGTTCTCCACCACAACGATCGCGTCATCGACCACCAGCCCGATGGCGAGGATCATGCCGAAGAGCGTCAGCATGTTGACCGAGAAGCCCAGCAGATGCATGCCGATGAAGGCGCCGATGATCGAGACGGGCACGGCGAGGATCGGGATGACGGTGGCTCGCAGGCTCTGCAGGAACAGAAACACCACGGCCACCACCAGCACCACCGCCTCGAAGAAGGTGTGCACCACCTTGTCGATCGAGTTCAGGGTGAAGAGGCTGGTATCGAGCACGATCTTGTAGTCGAGTCCGGTCGGAAACTGCGCCTTCAGCTCCTCGAGTCGCGCGCGCACCGCCTTTGCCGTGTTGACCGCGTTCGCGCCGGGCTGCTGGTACACGGCGATCGTCGTCGCAGTCTTGCCGTTCAGGCGGCTGGCGATGGAGTAGTCGCGCTTGGCGAGCTCCACCCGGCCGATGTCCTTGATGCGCACGATGGCGGTGCCCTGCTTCGCGGCCCGGACGATGATGTTCTCGAACTCATCGGGCTTGGTGAGCAGGCCCTGCGCGGTCACCACGAACTGCTGCACGACGCCCGGCACCGCGGGCTCGCTGCCGATCTGGCCGATGCCGAAAGTCTGGTTCTGGCTCTGGATCGCGTTCGCGACTTCCTGGGCAGTGATGCCGAGCTGCGCCATGCGGTCCGGCTGCAGCCAGACGCGCATCGCGATGTCGGGCAGCCCGAGCACCGAGGAGCGGTTCGCGCCGGGCACGCGCTTGAGCTCCTCGAGCACGTAGAGGTTCGTGTAGTTGTCGAGGTAGGTGCTGCTGTACCGCTCGTCGGGCGAGAAGATCGAGAGCACCATCAGGAAGCTCGACGACTGCTTGTCGACCGTGATGCCCTGCTGGACGACCGCCTGCGGCAACTGCGAGGTGGCCTGGCTCACCCGGTTCTGGACGTTGACCTGGTTGATGTCCGGATTGCTGCCGGGCTTGAAGAAGACGCTGATCGTGATGTTGCCGCTCGACGAGCTGGTCGAATAGAAATAGAGCAGGTTGTCCACGCCGTTGATCTGCGCCTCGATCGGGGCCGCCACGGTGTTCGCGATGACCTCGGCGGTCGCGCCGGGATAGCGCGCCGTGACCTGCACCTGCGGGGGCGCCATCTCCGGGTACTGCTCGATCGGTGCCACGCTCATCGCGACCGCGCCGGCGAGGACGATCAGGATCGAGATGACCGACGACAGGACCGGCCGGTCGATGAAGAAGTGGGTGAACATGCGTCCGCGCGCCTAGAACCTATCTCATAATCCCGCGCGGCCGCGACCGCGGCAATTTGGGCCGAGAGCTAGGCGCCGACGACGACATTTGGTCATTCCAAATTAGGAGGAGGCAACAACGCTATCGGCTCAAATCGCCCGGTCCCGAAGGGTTGCGGCCCAGAACGGCGTCTGCGTCGTTAGGCTCCTTGCCAAGACGGCCAGTCTTGGCCGCGTCGCCTGCCTAGCATCCATCCGCTCTTGGCCACAACGCGGCTCACGAGGGATTATGAGATAGGTTCTAATTCTTCGCCGCGCCGGCCTTTCCGGCGGCTTCGCCCGCCTTGGCCGCACCGGCCTGGCCGGGTTCGCCGATCTTCACCGGCTGACCGGGCACGACCTTCAGGACGTTGTCCACCACCACGCGATCGCCCGCCTGCAGGCCGGTCAGGATCACGATGTCCTGCTCGCCGTAGTAGTCGCCGACCACGACCGGGCGCACCTCCGCGGTGCCGTCTTCCTTGACGACGTAAACGAGATGCCCGTTCGAGCCCTGCTGCACGGCGAGCTGCGGCACCACGATCGCATTCGGCCGCATGGCGCCCTTCACGAAGGCGGTGACAAACATTCCGGGACGCAGCAACTTCTGCGGGTTCGGAAGCACCGCCCGAACCTGAAAGGAACCCGTGTCGGAGCTGAACGAAGGAGCCGCGAAGCTGATCTTCCCCTTTTGCGGATACGTCCTCCCGTCCGGAAGAACGAGCTCGACCTCGTAGTCCTGGCTTTTCGGCGTGATGAGCTGACCTTCCTGCTGTTCATTGCGCACCTTCGCCAGCTGGTTCTGCGAGATGCTGAAGTTCACCCAGATCGGATCGAGCGCGGCAACGTAGGTGAGCTTGGCCTCCGGCGAGATCGAGTTGAGATACGCTCCCTGGCGCGGGATCGACTGGCTCGCGATGCCGGTGACGGGCGAGCGGATCGTCGTGTAGCTGAGGTTGAGCTCCGCCTCCGTCACTTTCGCCTGCGCGGAGTAGACCGCAGCGGTCGCCGCCTCGAACTCACCGGTCGCTCGGTCGAGATCGGACTGCGACAGCGCGTTCTGCGCGGTGAGCGGCTTCACACGGTTGAGCGTTGCGCGCGCGGTGAAGAGCCGCGCCTGCTGCGCCTGCAGCTCGCCCTTCGCGGCGTCGAGCTGCGCCTGGAAGGGCTTGGGGTCGAGCTGGAACAGGACCTGGCCGTCCTTCACCAGATCGCCCTCGTGATACGCGATCTTGTCGAGGAAGCCCGACACCCGGGCGACGATGTCCACCTGCTGCGAGCTCTCGGTCTGCGCGACGAAGGTGGGCGTGAACGGGATCGTCTGCGGCTTGATCTCGAGCACGCTCACTGTCGGTGCCGGGCGCTGCGGCGGAGGCGTCTCCTTGCTGCAGCCCGAGAAGGCGAGCATGCTTGCCGCGAGCGACGTGGTCACGACAAGGTGCCGAATCATGTGGTGGTGTCCCCTCGAAATCTGGCGCGGTATGGAGGACGCGCAGTGAGTGTCGCCGGCGAAGGCGTACGCCGACTACGGCTCGATGGCAGCCGATGATACTAGCACCAGATGATCTAGCTAGGGTCCCGGGGCGGCCGTTTCGCCCCGGCCCTCGTCGCGCGGGCTATTGGCCCGTTGCCGCCTTGTACTCGTCGGACGAGATTTCACTGACTTCCGACGACGGAAGCGTCACCTCGGCGCCCGACTTGGCGTCCTTGAACATGATGGTGGTCTGGCCTTTCGGCCGGTCGACCTTCTCGGTATAGAAGGTGCGCCCTGACGAGGGGTCGGTCACCTTGTAGTAACTCGCGCAGCCCGCTACCAACGCTGCCGTCCCGAATACGAACCACCGCGCCATCGTCCCGATCTTCATCTCGCTGTTCCTTTGCGTGTCACTCTCCCACGCCGAAAGCATAGCGCACTTGCGTGCAATGTGGTTACCGAGCACGCGCGGCCATCATCGTGTCGCGGCGCTCTCAAGCGGCCCACTTCCAGGCCGCCTGCGCAGGCTCGTCGACGCCGTTCTCGTACGCATACTGGCGGCAGGCAATCTGCATGTCCCGCAGCTTCTCCTTGACGTGTGCACCGGCCACGAGCAGCCCGGGAACGCGGTTGATGACGTCGATCGCCAGGCTGAAGCGATCGATCTCGTTCCGGATGGCGAGCTCGAGCGGCGTATTGATGTTGCCTTTTTCCTTGTACCCGCGCACGTGCAGGTTGGGGTGATTTGTGCGGCGATACGCAAGCCGGTGAATCAGCCAGGGGTAGCCGTGGAAATTGAAGATGATGGGCCGGTCCACGGTGAACAGGCTGTCGAAGTCCCGTTCCGAGAGCCCGTGCGGGTGCTCCGAGGCCGGTGTCATCCGGTAGAGGTCGACGACATTGATGAACCGGATCTTGAGGACGGGAAAGTGCTCGCGGAGCAGCATGACCGCCGCGAGCGCTTCCTTCGTCGGAATGTCCCCGCAGGACGCCATCACGACGTCGGGCTCGCTGTCCTGGTCGTTGCTCGCCCAGTCCCATATCCCGATGCCCTTGGTGCAGTGCTTGATTGCCGCATCCATGTCCAGGTACTGGAGGTGGCTCTGCTTGTCGGCGACGATGACGTTGACGTCGTTGGTGCTCCGCAGGCAGTGATCGGCCACCGAAAGCAGGCAGTTGGCGTCCGGCGGCAGATAGATGCGGGTGACGGTCGGGCTCTTGTTCACCACGACGTCGAGGAAGCCGGGGTCCTGGTGGGTGAAGCCGTTGTGGTCCTGGCGCCAGACCGTCGAGGTGATCAGCAGATTGAGCGAGGCGACGGGCGCGCGCCATGACAGCTCGTCCGCGATGGTCAGCCACTTCGCGTGCTGGTTGAACATCGAGTCGATGACGTGCACGAACGCCTCGTAAGTGGAGAGGAAGCCGTGACGTCCGGTGAGGAGGTAGCCTTCGAGCCAGCCTTCCAGCGTGTGCTCCGAGAGCATTTCCATCACGCGTCCGTCGGGCGCGAGCTGCCCACCGTCGGCGTCCTCCGGCAGATAGTCCGCGAGCCACGTCTTCTTGCTCGCCTCGTAGACCGCGTCGAGCCGATTCGAGGTGGTCTCGTCGGGGCCGAAGACGCGGAAGTTGGCCCGGTTCTCGCGCAGGATGTCGCGCAGCATCGCACCCAGTGGGCGCGTGTTCTCGGCCTCCGTTCGGCCGGGTTTTCCCACCTTCACCGCGTACTTGCGAAAATCGGGCATCCGCAACGCCTTGCGCAGCAGCCCGCCATTTGCGTGCGGGTTTGCCCCCATGCGCCGCGCGCCCGTGGGCGCCAGCGCCTTCAGCTCCGGGATCAGCCGGCCGGTCTTGTCGAAGAGTTCCTGCGGCCGGTAGCTCCTCAGCCAGCCCTCCAGCTGCTTCAGGTGGCTCGGCTTCGTGCGCACTTCGGCCAATGGCACCTGATGCGCTCGCCAGTAGCCCTCGACCTTGTGGCCGTCGACCGTCTTCGGACCGGTCCATCCTTTCGGGGTGCGAAGCACGATCATCGGCCAGCGCGCGCGCAGCGGCTTGCCGCTCGCGCGCGCCTCGCTCTGGATCCGCCTGATGTCGCGCACGCACTTCTCCATGGTCGCCGCCATCGCCTGGTGCATGGTCATGGGATCGGCCCCCTCGACGAAGTGCGGCGTCCAGCCGTATCCGGTCAACAAGCTCGCAAGCTCGTCGTGCGGGATCCGCGCAAGGATCGTCGGGTTGTTGATCTTGTAGCCGTTGAGATGCAGGATCGGCAGCACCGCGCCGTCGCGCATCGGATTCAGAAACTTGTTGGAATGCCACGAGGTGGCGAGCGGGCCAGTCTCCGATTCGCCGTCGCCCACCGCAACCGCGACCAGCAGATCGGGATTGTCGAACGCCGCGCCGAATGCGTGCGAGATGCTGTAGCCGAGCTCACCGCCCTCGTGAATCGAGCCCGGTGTCTCGGGTGTGCAGTGGCTGCCGATGCCACCGGGAAACGAGAACTCCTTGAAGAATTCGCGCAGGCCCTCTTCGTCTTCGCCCTTGTTCGGATAGATCTCGGAATACGCGCCTTCGAGGTACACCGGCGCGAGCACGCCGGGCGCGCCGTGTCCGGGACCCGCGAGAAAGATCGCGTCGAGGTCGTATTTCCGGATGAGACGATTGAGGTGGACGTAGATGAACGAGAGCCCGGGACTCGTGCCCCAGTGGCCGAGCAGCCGCTGCTTGATGTGGGCGGGGCGCAGCGGCTTGCGCAGGAGCGGATTGTCCTGCAGGTAGATCATGCCCGCCGCGAGGTAGCAGCACGCTCGCCAGTACGCGTCGATCTGCTTGAGCTCTTCCGGCGAGAGCGAGCTCGTCGCCGCACGTGTGCCCGCCTGCCTGCGAGCGCCAGTCTGCTTACGTGCCATGAGTTGAGTTCCTCCGTTCGGATTTGCCTCCCCGATCATAGACCCGACCGTATTACGCGAACTGACACGACGCAACCCGCAACGCGATCGGCCGGGTCTGCGCGAGCGATGTCGGCGCAAATCGGTTAACTTACGCGCGCAAGTCACGCGCGCGGGAACGTACGCCCGCACTCAAGCGCACTCGAAAAGGGCACGGCGTGTCATGGCTGAAATCGATCCGCAGCGACTCGAGAAGTTCCTGCGCCCGTACCGAGTCACGAAGGGCAAAGGCTTCAAGCTCAAGGATCACGACCCGGGCGATACGCACGGGCTCAAGTCGGAGCAGAAGACGGAGGCGAGGGCGCTCCACGCGCGCGGCGTCGAGTGGCTCGCCGAGGAGCAGGAGAAGCTCTACGCGCAGGATCGCTGGGGCGTGCTGCTCCTCTTCCAGGCCATGGATGCGGCCGGCAAGGACAGCACCATCAAGCACGTGATGTCCGGGGTCAACCCGCAGGGCGTGCAGGTGACATCGTTCAAGGCGCCGTCCAGCGAGGAGCTCGATCACGATTTCCTGTGGCGTTGCATGAAGGCGATGCCGGAGCGGGGAAGGATTGGAATCTTCAATAGGAGCTACTACGAGGAGGTGCTCGTCGTGCGAGTGCACGAGGCGTTGCTCGCAAAGCAGAAGCTTCCTGCGAAGCTCGTCACGAAGCGCATCTGGCGGGAGCGCTACGAGGACATCGCCAATTTCGAGCGCTATCTCGCGCGCAACGGGTATCTCATCCTGAAATTCTTCCTGAACGTCTCGCGCAGCGAGCAGAAGAAGCGCTTTCTCGAGCGGCTCGACCGCCCCGAGAAGAACTGGAAGTTCTCGAGCGCCGACGCGCGCGAGCGCGGCTACTGGGGAGCCTACATGGCCGCCTACCAGGACCTCATCCGCCACACCGCTTCAGAGCATGCGCCGTGGTATGTCGTCCCCGCCGACAACAAGTGGTTCACTCGCCTCGTGGTCGCGGCCGCGATCGTCGAGTCGATGGAGCGGCTCGATCTCCACTTCCCGAAGGTCGATGCCGCAGTGAGGAAAGAGCTTGCCGCGGCGCGGACGCTGCTGCTGAGCGAGAAGCGCTAGCCGCGCGACCTAAGTTTTCCCCTCCCTTTTCAAGGGTGAGCCGGGGTTTCGGGAACGTGCCTGCGCATGCTCGAGCCGGCGAACGCCCGAAGCGTCCCGGCTTCGGGCCGGGCGGGGTGGCTGCGTGGCTGCCGGGGTGGTTTTGAGCCTTCGATCAAGCGCTGCCACCACCCCGCCGCCTCCGGCGGCACCCCTCCACAAGGAGGAGGGGAAACAACCCGACCCTCGCTCAATCGGCGTACTTGTCGCGGTGCCGCAGCCACGCCATGGAACAGGGCAACCCATCCTCGTCGTGTCCCTTGGGCACGAGGTCGAGGTAGCGGTAAGCCCCGGTCAGCATGTCCAGCCCGCGCGAGTAGCACGAGTAGGCGTGAAAGACCTCGCCGTCGCCGCAATATTCGGCATCATCGGCATCGCGATGGGTTGCATCGCGCCGCGCCGAGCACGGTTATTCGATCAGGCCGTTCTTGATCGCGTAGTAGGTGAGATCGGCGTTCGACTTCATGCCCATCTTTTCGAGCACCCGCGTGCGGTAGGTGCTGACGGTCTTCACCGAGAGAAAGAGGTCCTCGGCGATCCTCGAGACCGGAATGCCCGCCGCGAGCTTGCAGAAGATCTGAAACTCGCGCTGCGAAAGCTGCGCATGGGGCGGTGCATCGCCTGCGCCGTCGAGCTCGTTGGCCAGGATCTCGGCAAGCGCCGGGCTGACGTACTTCCGGCCTTGCAGGACGGTTCGAATCGCCCCGATGAGCTGCGAAGATGCGCTCTCCTTGCTGAGGTATCCGGAGGCGCCCGCGCGAAGCAGATTGACCGCGTACTGGTCCTCGGAGAACGTGGACAGGATCAGGACCGGAAGCGCCGGTTTGATCTGCTTCAGCAGCTTGAGCGTGTCGACGCCGCTGCCCTCGGGCATCGAGATGTCGAGCAGCACGACGTCGAAATCCGCAGCGCGTACGAGGTCGACGGTCTCGGACCCGGTGGCCGCCTCCCCGGTGACCTCCATGTCGATCTCGCCCGCGATGAACTGCCGGAGGCCGGCTCGCACGATGGCATGGTCGTCGGCGATCAAGATCCTGATCATGGGTGTGCGAAGGGTGCGGCCGGCACGCAGGATTGCGCGCCGTGATTCTAACGTGGCGGCGTGCCCCGCGCCGCACTCATCCAAGCGCCGTCGCGCGCACGCTCGGCGCTTCTTCGGCCCGGTATGCGGTGAGCCGGTTGTAGAGCGTCTTCAGGCTGACCCCCAGCATTCCCGCGCAGCGGCGCTTGTGCCCGCGGCAGTGCCCGAGCGTGGCGAGGATCGTCTGCCGCTCGATTTCTGCGAGTGACGTACCCACGGCAAATCGAAGTGCGCCGTCCTCGCACGCGACCGTCGCGGGTTGCTTCAGCGCGAGGTGCTCGGGCCCGATCGCGCCGTCGGCGAGGATGATCGCGCGCTGGATGGCGTTCTTGAGCTCCCGGACGTTGCCGGGCCAGCGATGGCTGCGCAATGCAAACCGCGCGGCAGAGGTCAATGCCTTGTTCGTTGCGGCCGCCTGGTTCAACTCGTCGAGAAAGTGATGCGCGAGAAGCGTGATGTCGTCGTCCCGCGCGCGCAGCGGCGGCATTTCCAAGGGGAAGACCGCCAGCCTGAAGTACAGATCTTCGCGCAGGCGACCTTCCTTGACGGCGACGACGGGGTCCCGGTTGGTTGCCGCGATGACTCGCACGTCGGCATGCAGCTCCTCCTCGCCGCCCACGCGGGCGAAGCGTCCGGTCTCGAGCACGCGCAACAGACGCACCTGCATTTCGAGCGGCATCTCGGTGATCTCGTCGAGCAACAGCGTGCCGCCCGCGGCGCGCTCGAAGTGCCCCTTGTGCGTATTGGTCGCGCCGGTGAACGCGCCCTTGGCATGGCCGAAGATTTCGGCCTCGATCAGGGTCGAGGGGATCGCGCCGCAGTTGACGGGAACGAACGGTCCGCCCGCTCGCTCGCTCAACTGGTGAACGGTGTTCGCGACCAGCTCCTTGCCCGAGCCGCTCTCTCCCACGATCAGCACGGATACGGCGCTGGGGGACACTTTCTCGATCTTCCGGTAGAGCGTCTGCATCGCCGGGGACGATCCGTAGAGGCATCCGAAGCGTTCGAGCGGGTACGCCGTGGTTTCGCGGGCTGCAGTACTGACCGGAAACGTCAGGACATTGCGGGCACTGTCGACGGTTGGCATCTTCATGCTCCTTTTATTGGTCTGGTGTTCGCGCTGCCTCGCGAAGCGAGCGAGACGCCGCGATCCCGAATCCGCCGTTCGTGACCGTTGGATTTCATCGACCGCGCCGGCGGGTGGCTTGCGTAACCATGTTACGCAGCGCACCGGTGCGCGACCTATCAGCCGAGCGCGGAACCGCGTGTCGGCCTTCCTCCTACGCAGAATTCAGCACCTTCGGGCGCCGAGACGGGTGCGGAGAGCCGCGCGCGGTGAAAGTGTCTCCCACGCACGACAGCGCGGGCGGGCGTTCACGCGCGTCGGACGGCCAGTCACGATCGCCGGGCGCTGCGCGCCCGGTGACCGGGATCCGCACTGATGGGTCAGCTCGACTCGCTGGCGCTCAGCTGGTTGTCGACGTCTCTCACGCCCGTGACTGCGCGCGCGATCTGGACGGCGCGATCGATCTGCGTCTCATCCAGGACCTTGCCCCTGAGCGTGACATGGCCTTGCTCGGTGCGAACGCTGATCACCGAACCCTGTACGTCCGAGCTGGCAAGTAGCGCCGCCTTCACCTTCGCCGTGATGCTGGCGTCGTCGAACGTTTGACCAACACCTTGCGAGCTCTCGGGCTGCGCGCTCTCAGGCACGGAGGAGGCAGATCGATCCGCCATCTTGTCCGAGGGAGAAGGGGCAGGAACGGCGCGCTCCTGGCTGTACCTCGGCGCGTTGCCGACCGACGCTGAATCAGTTTTTTGTTCGCATCCCGCAAGAGCGAACAGCGCGGCTGCAACGGCCGCGGCGGTGATTGACGCGTTCAGTTTCATGACGAACTCCTTCTGCTGGTCGCCGCCCGGCTCTTTCCTGGTGAACCGGGCAGCAATCGTTGCGATCAGGATCCCGAGAAATTGGCAGGATCCGCGTGAGCCGAACGGCGGCGTCCGGAAACGTTCCTCGCGTCGCCACCGACCTGCACTGCTCCGCGCAAACGCCATACCCGTGGTGGATCGTCCAGTAGATTGCGCCATTGCCGAGAGCCACCTCGCGATCGGATGCGCCGATGCGGCTCGTTGCACGGGCGCCGAGGCCGCTCTGCCAATCGTTCTTTGTAAGAGTGGGTCCCGACTTTGCAGAAATTGCCGATGCGGTACGTGCGGCGCGGGATCCGTGCAGCCGCACAAGCCGCTGGTGCATTGGCGCTTGTTTGCAGATTACGTCGATGGCACGGCCCTTGCGACACTCGCGAAAAGGGGCCGGCACACGCCTCTTCATTCACCACGAAAGGAGTCGATCATGATCCGTACGCTCATTGCAGTGCTCATTGCGAGCTTCGCGCTCGTGGGTTGCAACACCATGGAGGGATTCGGCAAGGACGTCGAGAAGGGCGGCGAGAAGATTCAGGGCGCGGCGGAGCGGCACAAGTAGCGGCATCGGCGCGCCGCCGCCAGATCATGCTGAGCGAAAGCGAAGTTCGCGAACGGACGGTTCCAGCCCTGTTGGTCGCCGGCGGCGTCGCCGCGCCATCCGCGCAAGCAGCTAGCAGTCGCACGTCGCCGCGCGTGTACATGTCGCGCGGAGGAATCGCGCTGCTCATGCTCGCCGCAATGGCGTCGGTCGCAGCGCTGCACGTGGCACGCGCCTTTTTCATCCCGCTGACGGTCGGGATACTGCTCAGCTACTCGCTACGTCCGGTGGTCGACTGGTTTGCAGTTCGACACGTCCCGCGCGCATTGACCGCTGCGGTCGTGCTCGCCGCACTGGTCGCCGGACTCGGGTGGAGCACGATGTCGCTCCGCGACGATGCGGCCGCAATAGTGGACAAGCTTCCGGAGGCGGCTCGCAAGGAGCGGCCCGCGCTGACGTCGGCGCTGCGCGACTACGCCGTGACCCGGACACCGACTCTGGCCACGTTCGTCGTGCAAGCGCT
>JBAVOG010000078.1:0-2019 GCA_049691875.1 Burkholderiales bacterium
GACAATCGCGTACGGCGCACTGACCCGGACCGAAAGCCGGGGGGCGCACTACCGTCAGGATCACCCGCGGCGCAACGACGCCGAATGGCTCAAGCGCACCCTCGCAACCTGGGCGAACCCGGACGACTCGCTGCCGACGCTCGACTACGAGGCGCTCGACGTGAAGCGCATGGAGCTCCCGCCCGGCTGGCGCGGCTACGGCGCGAAGGACTACATCGAGCACCCCGACACGCAGGGGCGGACCGCCGAGGTCGAGACGATCAAGTCGCGGCTCGCAGGTGCCGACCGATTCGCCGTGCAGCAGGCGCTGATGCCCTACGAGGGGTTGCTGCCCGCGCGTTTCCAGGGCCGCAACGAGCGCATCGACGAGAGCATCGACGCGCCGGCCGCGCGGAGGGCAGTGTCATGACGGCGAACGGGGCGAACCGGCAGCTTCGCATCAGCGTGCTGCGCTACAATCCGCAGGAGCCGGGCAGCGTGCCGCGCATGCAGACTTATGCGCTCGAAGAGGCGCCCGGCATGACGCTCTTCATCGCGCTCAACGAGATCCGGGAGAAGCAGGACCCGTCGCTCCAGTTCGACTTCGTCTGCCGCGCCGGAATCTGCGGCAGTTGCGCCATGATGATCGACGGGCGACCCAACCTCGCCTGCCGCACGCTCACGCAGAACCTCGGCAGCGAGATCACGCTCGCCCCGCTGCCGGTGTTCGAGCTGATCGCCGACCTGTCGGTGAACACCGGGAAGTGGATGCGCGCGATGAGCGAGCGGCTCGAGACCTGGGTGCACGGGAAGGAGCGGGAGATCGACCTCACCCGCATCGAGGAGCGGATGGAGCCCGAGCTGGCCGAGGACATCTACCTCCTCGACCGGTGCATCGAGTGCGGCTGCTGCGTGGCCGGGTGCGGCACGGCCCGCATGCGGGAGGACTTCGTCGGTGCGGTCGGGATCAATAAGATCGCGCGGTTCCGCCTGGATCCGCGCGACCAGCGCACGGACGAGGACTTCTTCGAGCTGATCGGGGACGACAGCGGCGTGTTCGGCTGCATGTCGCTGCTCGCCTGTCACGACGTGTGCCCGAAGAACCTGCCGCTGCGGACGCAGATCGCCTACATCCGCCGCAAGATGGCCGCCCAGGGGTTGAAGGGCTGAGCGGAGCAGGGCAGGAGAGGAGAGGAGAGGAGAGGAGAGGAGAGGAGTGTTCATCCCCTCCTTTTCAAGGAGGGGCGGCTGCGAAGCAGACGGGGTGGTTACAGACTTCGATCAACGCCGCCACCACCGCGCCGCCTTCGGCGGCACCCCTCCTCGAAGAGGAGGGGAAGAAGCGATTCCTTATTGCGCGGTCGCGGTCTGTAGCGCCTTGCGACCCGGATGAATGGCCCCGCATCGGGCGCACTCGCGAAGCGTCTCGTCGGCGTAGAACCTCTCGAAGAGCGGCGGCATGACGGTGACGATCTCCTGCGCCTTGCGCAGCGGGTACTCGAACCGGTAGACGAGCTGGTGGCAACTCATGCAGTACCATTCGAACGCGTCGACGTACGGATCGTGACGCGGGCTCTCGACCACGATCCCGATGCTGCCGGCCTCGGGGCGTTGCGGAGAATGGCGGACGTGCGCCGGTAGCAGCATCACCTCGCCCTCGCGAATCGGGATGTCGAGGGGTGGCTTACCCGGCTCGTCCATCACGCGCAGCACCATGTTGCCTTTCAGCTGGTAGAAGTACTCCTCGACCGGATCGTCGTGATAATCGGTGCGCTGGTTCGGGCCGCCGATTGCCATCACGATCATGCCGGCGTCCTCGAACAGCAGCTGGTTCCCGACGGGCGGCTGCAGGCGATGACGGTTCTTCTCGATCCAGCCCTGCAGATTGAATGCTTTCAATCCTGCGCCGACGCCCATGGTTCCTCCTTTCAGGCCGCTGCGCGAGCGGTCCCGGCCTGGCCGATTCGCAGCCCGCAGGATTCGAACGCCGCGCGTGTCGCAGCCTTCTCCTGCGCGGTGAGGTTCAGGAGCGGCCGGCGG
>JBAVOG010000079.1:0-6931 GCA_049691875.1 Burkholderiales bacterium
GCGCTGCACCAGTCCCGACCGCTTGCCGCTCGCTGGCGAGCTCGAAGCCGGAGCCGGGCTTTGCGTAAGCACGGCGCATGGCGCGCGTGGGCTCATCAGCCCTCCGCTGTGCGGCGAAGTCATTGCGGCTGTCCTCGAGTCGGAGCCGGCGCCGGTCTCGGCGCGTCTCCTCAGGGCGCTCGATCCCGCGCGCTTCAATCGAACCGGATGAGCCCGGCTCGCGTCGCAGCCGCGCGGAATGCAATCTGGATCAGGAAATCGGCGGGTTCTCCGCTCGGATTCCCGAATAACGACTGGCGCGAGGACACTACCGTTCGAAGCGGGCTGGCAAGCCGCGCCTGCCCGGCATTACACTTGACGCTGCCCGCGGCCCGCTCCGCAACGAGTGAACCGCTCATCATAGGAGGAGAACCATGTCCGACACGGTTAAATATCATCTCGACGAGTCGCGCATCCCGAAGGTCTGGTACAACATCGCCGCCGATCTGCCCAAGCCGCTCTCGCCGGTGCTGCACCCGGGCACCGGCCAGCCGATTGGACCCGACGATCTGGCGCCGCTCTTTCCGATGGCGCTGATCATGCAGGAGGTGAGCGCGGAGCGCGAGATCGAAATCCCCGAACCCGTGCGGGAGATCTACAGGCAATGGCGACCGAGCCCGCTCTATCGCGCACGGCGCCTCGAAAAAGCGCTGCAGACGCCCGCGAAGATCTACTACAAGTATGAGGGTGTGAGCCCGGCCGGCAGCCACAAGCCCAACACTGCGGTCGCGCAGGCGTTCTACAACAAGCAGGAAGGCGTCAAGCGCCTCTCGACGGAGACCGGTGCCGGACAGTGGGGCTCGTCACTCGCGTTCGCCGGCGCACTCTTCGGTCTCGAGGTGCAGGTCTTCATGGTGCGCGTGTCCTATGATCAGAAGCCCTATCGCCGCGCTCTGATGGAAACTTACGGCGCGACGTGCATCCCCTCCCCTTCGCCCCAAACGCAATCCGGAAGGGCCATTCTCGAGAAGCGCAAGGATCATCCGGGTTCGCTCGGCATCGCGATCTCGGAAGCGGTCGAGGTCGCCGCGCAGCGCGACGACACGAAGTACGCGCTCGGCTCGGTGCTGAACCACGTGCTGCTTCATCAGACCGTCGTCGGACAGGAAGCGATGGCGCAGATGGAGATGGCCGGCGATTACCCGGACATCGTCGTCGGCTGCACCGGCGGCGGGTCGAACTTCGCGGGCATCGCCTTTCCCTTCCTCGGCGCACAGCTGCGCGGCGGCAAGAAGGTGAAGATCATCGCGGTCGAGCCCGCCGCCTGCCCGAGCCTCACGCGCGGGAAGTATGCGTACGACTTCGGCGACACCGGCCATCTCACGCCGCTCGTCAAGATGCACACGCTCGGCTCGACGTTCACGCCGCCCGGTTTCCACGCGGGCGGGCTGCGCTATCACGGCATGGCGCCGATCGTCAGCCACATCAAGGAGCTCGGGCTGATCGACGCTATCGCGTATCACCAGACGACGTGCTTCGACGCCGGCGTGCAATTCGCGCGCACCGAGGGGATCCTGCCCGCCCCCGAGGCCAATCACGCGGTGCGAGGCGCGATCGACGAAGCGATCAAGTGCCGCGACGAAGGCAAGAGTCGCGTCATTCTCTTCAACCTCTGCGGTCACGGCCACTTCGACATGCAGGCCTACATGGACTACTTCGCGGGCAAGCTCACCGATCAGGACTACGACGAGAAGGAGCTTGCGATGGCGCTCGCGGGATTGCCATCGGTCAAGGAGGCGGCGTAACGGACCGCTCGCGCCCCGCACCAACGTCCCGGGCAGGGCCGCCGAGATAGGCGTTCTGCACGGCGGGATCCCGCGCAAGGGCCGTCGCCGGGCCCTCGCCGACGATGCGCCCGTTCTCGAGCAGGTAGCCGCGATCGGCAATGGCAAGCCCCTGCCGCGCGTTCTGCTCCACGAGCAGAATGCCCGCGCCGGTTTTGCGTACCTCGGCAAGCGCCTTGAAGAGCTCGGAGCACAGGATCGGCGAAAGGCCGAGTGAAGGCTCATCGAGCATCAGGATGGACGGCGCGGACATCATCGCGCGCCCGATTGCGACCATCTGCTGCTCGCCTCCGCTCATGGTGCGTGCGACCTGACGCCTGCGTTCCGCGAGCCGCGGGAACAGGGCGAACACCCTCGCGAGGGTGTCCTTCTCGGACGATCTGGCACGATCCGCATACGCGCCGAGCACGAGATTCTCCAGCACCGTCAGGTCGCCGAATATTCGACGTCCCTCGGGGACGAGCGCCAGCCCCGCCTCGACGATCAGGTGCGGCGCAAGTTGCCTGATCGACTTGCCGTCGAGCAGGATCTGGCCGCCTTCGGCGGAAGGCACGAGCCCTGCGATCGCCATCAGGAGCGTGCTCTTTCCGGCGCCGTTCGCCCCTAGTATCACGACGATCTCGCCGGGCGCGATCCGGATCGCGACGTCGTCGAGCGCCCGATGCTGTCCATAGGAGACCGAGAGGCCGCGACACTCAAGCATGCTCGTCTCCCAGGTAGGCGCGTATGACCTCCTTGTCGGCAAGCGTGTCCTCGGGTGTGCCTTCGGCGATCTTCGCACCGCTGTTCATGACAACGCAGCGGTCGCACAGGCTGCGAATCGCGTCCATGACGTGCTCGACGAGAATGATGGTGCGGCCTTCCTCGCGCAGGCTCCGGATCAGGTCGATCCCGACCTGCAGTTCCGTGGGATTCAAACCGGCGAGCCACTCGTCGAGCAGCAGGATGCGCGGATCGGACGCGAGCGCGCGGGCGAGCTCGACCCGTTTCTCGTCGATGTAGGTCAGCGACGCGGTCGGCGCATTCACGGCGCGCCCCATGCCGACCCGTTCCAGCTGGCGGAGCGCGAATTTCCCGAGCGCACGGCCCCAGAGACGCTTGTGCCCGAACACCGCGCCCGCCATCACGTTCTCGATCACCGTCAGCGAGGGCAGCATGCGCACCAGCTGGAACGTGCGCGCGACGCCGGCACGCGCGATGTGGCGCGCCGGGCGATTGGAAATCATCCGGTCACCGAGAAAAATCTCGCCGTCCGTCGGCTTCAGCAGGCCGGAGATCAGGTTCATCACCGTTGTCTTGCCGGAACCGTTCGGGCCGATCAGGCCCATGACCTCGTTCTCGCGCACCGAGAAGCTCAGGCCATCCACGGCGAGCAGGCCGCCGAAGCGCTTGCTGACGTCCTGGACGTCCAGCACCGTTCGATCAGCCATTCTTCATGCTCCGGCCGGCAAGCTTGATCGCGGCTTCGATCCGACCCACGACTCCGTTCGGAATCAGGTAGACGATCAGCAGGAATGCGATGCCGAGGAGCAATACCGTCTGCCCTGGAAAACGCGCTGCGATCAGCTCCCAGAGGATGGTGAACGGGATCACCCCGACCAGTGGGCCCCACAGGCGATGCACACCCCCGAGGAGCGCCATGATCACGACCTGGAACGAGAGCTCGGGCGTGAAGACGATGCTGGGCTCGATGTAGGTGAACCGGGGCGCCATCACCGCTCCGACGGTGCCGGCGAAAAACCCCGAGATCACGAAGAGGGCGAGCTTCGAAGCCGCCGAATTGATCCCGACGTGCGCGGCCACGACTTCGTCGTTGCCGATGATGCGCAGCGCGAAGCCGAGCCGCGAGCGCGCGATCAGCCAGCCGATCAGGTACACGGCCGCCGCGAGCACGAGCAGTTCCCAGTAGATGACCTGCTCCGTGATGTCCGTCAGCACGTACATGCCGCGGCTGCCGGTCAGATTGTTCTGCACCCAGGTCACCAGCTGGCGGATCAGCTCGGCGAGCCCGAGGGTGAAGATCACGAAATACACGCCGGAAAGACGCAGCGTCGTCAGTCCGACGAGCGCCGCCAACACCCCGCCGGCGAGACCCGCCAGGCCGAGCAAGACTGCGTAGGGCACGACATCGATTCCGGCCGACACCACGTAGGCGCCCAGCCCGTAGAACGCCGCGGTGGCCAGCGAGATGTAGTGCGTGGGCCCGGAGAACAGGGCCCAGGATGTTGCGAGCACCGTGTACATGGCGATACCGACGCCGAGCGAAAGCAGATAGCCGTTCTTCAGGAGCGGCAGGCAGGCGAGGATCGCAAACGCGATGACGGCCAGCACGAGGATTCTGAACTCGCGGCCGCTCATGACTGGCGCGTTCCGAACAGGCCCTGGGGTCGGAACAACAGGACCAGCAGGAAGAGCAGGTACGCGGCCGCCAGGGTCAGACCCGGGTCGATCAGGCTCGCAACGGCGGTTTCGGCGAGACCCAGGATCAGCGACGCGATGATCGCGCCGCGGACGTCGCCCACGCCGCCCATGATCACGATGATCAGGGCCTTCATCGTGAAAACGATGCCGATCGAGGCGTCCATCGTCAGGAACGTGGAAAGGACGATTCCGCCAGCAGCCGTCACGGCGCCGCCGAGCGCAAACGCGAAAGTGGACATGCGTGGCACATCGATCGCCACCAGACCGGCGGCAGCCGGATCGACCGCGACGGCGCGCAGCGCCATGCCGGTGCGCGTCCCGTTGAGTCCCCCGTAGAGCAGCCCGCAGATCACCACTGCGACCAGGCAGGCGACCACCCGATTCAGCCCGAACGGGCTGCCGAATATCGGGAACGGCTCGTCGAGGTAGGAATACGTGAAGTAACCTCCGCCGAACACGAGGAGCATGATCCCGACGAACGCGAAGGCCATTCCGAACGTCGCGAGGATGCTGTCCACCTCCAGCATGCCGCGATTCCGGGCGCGGCGCACCAGCGGCCGCATCAGGTAGCGATAGATGAGCCAGTTGAGAACGAACGCGCCCGGCACGACGAATGCTGCGGATGCGAATGGGCTCACCTTCTGGGTCGTGAAAACCCAGAACGCGCCGAATGCCCCGGCCACCAGCATCTCGCCATTGGCGAGATTCATGATGCGCGCCACGCCATACTGGAGCGTCAAACCCATCGCGATCAGCGAATAGGTTGCCCCGAGCAGGATGCCGGTGATCAGGATGTCCATGATCTCAAAGGGTGTCGAGAAAGGCCCGTGACGTTGCCTTCGAGCAAGAAATCGAGTGCCCGTCGCAAATTCGGATTGTACGAACAAGGGGAGAATTCCCCTTGTATATCCCCCATATCGAACAAGGGGCAAGCCCCTTGTATATCCCCAACGGCTCCGCCTGCGCAGACCGTTGCAACGCGGAAGAAAAAACCCCGGTGTGAGGTTTCCACACCGGGGCGGTTGCCTGCGGGCCCGAAGGCCGATCTACCAGCCGGTCTTGATGATCACCGGCTTTGCACCGGGCAGACCGGTGGAAGACACGCCGTAGAACATGCCGTTCTGCCATTGGCCGACGGTCCAGAAGTCGTGAATTGACTGGTTGGTGAATTTCCACGGCCCCATGACGGTCTTGAACGTGTTCTTCTTGATGTGGTCGGTCACCGCGTTGCGATCGAGTCCGACAGCCTCGATCGACTGCTCGAGCACCTGCAAGGTCGCGTACATCACCGGGCTTGCCCAGTAGTCCGCGTCCTTTCCGGTCACCTTCTTGTGCTCCGCGTAGTAAGCCTTCATCTCCGGGGTATCCGGATTCACGCCCCCCGCACCCAGGACACCTTGCACGGAGGGGCCGAACTTGGCGGCATACACCGGAAAGGCGGTTGCCACGGCCGTGTAGAAGGCCTTCACGTTCAGACCCTCGATCTTGGACTGTGCGGTCAACCCGAACGTGTCCGGGGGATACGACCACGCGACGAACGCGTCCGGGTTCGTCGCCTTCGCGCCCTTCACGATCGGCGACAGATCCTGGGTTCCCAGAGGATAAGACTTGTCGTACACGATCTCGAGGCCGGCCCCCTTGAAGATCGGCCGCGCGGATTCCGCGAGCTCGATGCCGAACGCATCGGCCACGTTCACCATAGCGACCTTGTTCCCGATCTTGCCCTCGGCGTGCAGCTTGGCGATGATCTCGGCCACCGAGTTCGCAAGCGCGGTGGTCGTCCCCAGCGCGAAGAAGATGCCGGGATAGCGCTTCGTCAGCTCTGCGGTCTTGTCGGTGATCGAGGTGGACGTGATCTGGGGATAGCCGTACTTGGCGAAGATCGGCGCCGCCGCCAGGTTGAGGCCTGTGCTGTAGGGCGCGAGGATGAAGTCGGCCTTGTCCTGCGTGGCCAGCCGCTGCACCGCCTTGATGGTCTCGCCCGGATTGGTCCGATCGTCGATCTCGATGATCTCGACCTTGCGTCGCGTCCCATCCTTCATCTTGAGGCCGCCGCGCGCGTTCACCTGGTGTGCCCAGAGCTGGATGTTCGGCCAGTGGGTGACTGCTGCCCCGGCAGCGAGCGGTCCGGTCTTCGGTGCGACCGCGCCGATCTTGATCGGATCCGCAGCATACGCGGCGCCTCCTGCCAGCGAGGCCAAGGTGCCCACAAACGTCGCGGCGAGCGCCGCCTTCAATGCAGTTCTGCGTTCCACGTCTCTCTCCTCCGGTTTGCCTTCGATCGGGTGCAGGCGCTTATTCACGCTTCTCGCTGCACTCTACGTATCCCCCCGTTCGCGTGTCAACGATATTGTGGGGTCCCAAACAAATGCATTGCGAGCGCTGTGCGCCACGGTTTGCAGAGGCATCGACACACGCGCGCTGCGGCGCAGCAGAAAATATGAAGTGCGCGTCTGGTCGGTGCGGCGGATCAGCGGCGAATTCTAGCTGCCGCTTCTCGCCCGGCGCAGGAGGCGCAGGAGGCGCAGCAGGTCGATCAGCGGATCCAACACGAGCGCGAAGACCGCGCGGACGAATCCATACACTGCCCCGACTATCGTACCAACGTACGCGACTACACCGTCGCGCAGACCGCGCGCGAAGCCCTCCATGCCGATCGGCAGGCCGCCAACTGGCTTGCTGGAAAA
>JBAVOG010000080.1:0-4445 GCA_049691875.1 Burkholderiales bacterium
GCGAACGGGCCCATGGCGGACGACATGTTGCCGCAGTTCCCGCCATAGTCCACCCTGGCTTCCTTCACCTGAACCTGCGCAAACGTGTAGTCGATGTCGGCGTCATCCCGCGTCGGCGGCCCCACGACACAGACCTTCGAGAGCGAGGAGATGCCCCCGCCCATGCCATCGAGCTGCCGCCCGTAGGGATCCGGGCTGCCGATCGCAGCAAGAAAAATCTCGTCCCAATGCGCGCGGTCGCGCGGCAAGTCCTTTGCGTTGAACACTACGGCGTTGCTCGTGCCGCCGCGCATGAAAACCGCCGGTATCTTCAGCTGGCGCACAGCGTCACGCCTTGACCCGCGCGACCGACCGCCCGGCGCTGCTTCCCGCGATGCGCCCGAATACGGCCCCTGACATCAGGCCTGCTCCGCCGAGATAGTTCTCGTAGAAGATGCCGCCCACTATTTCGCCGGCGGCATACAGTCCGGGTATCGTGCGGTCGCTGGTGTTCTGCACTTCGCAATGCTCGTTGATGCGCAGGCCGCCGAACGAGAAGGTGATGCCGCAGGTGACGACGAAGCCCGTATAGGGCGGCTTGTCCAGGGGCAGGGCCCAGTTCGACTTGGGCGGAGTGAGCCCCGAGGTCGAGACGCCGTCGAGAATGGCCGGGTTGTACCTGCCGGGCTTGCAGGCGGCGTTGAAGGCACGCACCGTGTGCGATAGCCCGTTCGCGTCGATTCCAAGCTTTGCCGCAAGTTCCTCGATGGTCGGTGCCTCGGCCTTGGTCACTTGGCGTATGCGGTATTCGTCGCGCACCATGCCTATGGTCTTCGCGTCGAAGATCTGGACCGCGGTGCGCTTCGGCTGCTTCATCACTTCGCGTCCGTACTTGGCGTACGTGTGATTGCGGTAGTCCGCGCCTTCATCGACGAACCGCTCACCGTTCAGGTTGACGATGATCCCGATCGGATAGGAGTGCTTCTGGAAGTTGTCCAGCACCACGCGGTCGCCGAAGGGCGGGGCGCTGATATCCCATTGCACGGCGTGGCATGTGGACCATCCGCCGAATGCCTGAGCATCGATGTCCAGTGCGGCACGCAGGCCGTCTCCGGTGTTGTAGCGTGTTCCCCTGACCAGGCACGATTCCCATCCCGGCCCGTAGTAGCGGACGCGCATCTCCGGATTGGCCTCGAAGCCGCCGCAGGCGAGCACGACAGCTTTCGCATGGATATCGGCGTACCCATCCGGTCCCATGACGTGAACGCCGGTGATGGCGCCTGACTTGTCCTGCAGCAGCTGGCGCATGGCGGTCCCGTACCGGATCTCGATGCCCACGCGTTCGGCCTGCTTGATCAGCTGATCGACCAGTCCCCAGCCGCCACCGACGGCCTCGATATTGACTCCGCCGTAGAAGTGGTGCTTGCCGTCAACCTTGTAGGACTGGCGTCCGAACATCGGGAGGAAGCGCACGCTATTCTTGCGCATCCAGCGCATGGTTTCGCGCGAGCGGCCCACCAGCAGCTCGGACAGCGTGTCGTCTGTCTGGCCTTCGGTCACGCGGCGCAGGTCCTCCAGGTAGTCTTCCTTCTTCAGTATCGGCAGGACGATCTGGCTCGCCTCGGCCTCGGACAGGTCATCCAGGATGTCGCCGCGCAAATCATCGAGGCCATCGTGGACGAAACGGAACCCGCCCGCGGTGAAGAGCGAATTGCCGCCGCGTTCGTCGAGGGGCGCCTTCTCCAGCACCAGTACTTTTCCAGCGCCGTGCTCTTGCGCCGAAATGGCGGCACAGAGGGCGGCATTGCCTGCTCCGACGACGATGACATCGAACTGGTCTGGCGACATTTGCGCTCCTGTCATGGAATTTCGGCGAATCTCGAAGGCTTTTCGCTTGTCTGGCCGCCTTGACACCTGGTGTGTCGTCAGCCGCTTCGCATCAATTCCGGCTTTGGGTAGCTGCCCGGCGCATGCGGAAGGCGGAGAGCCTCATGAGATCTTCCGGCGGTCCGCCTGAACGACGGCGTCGGCTGCTTCCATGCACGCCCGCTGAGCCCATTCGGCGGCAAGCAGCACGCGCTCATCATCATCGAAATTACCGACGAGCTGCACGCCGAGCGGCAAGCCGGTTGCGCCACGGCCCGCGGGAAGCGTCACGCACGGGACGCCGAGCAGGGTCCAGTTGCGGTTGAATAGCGAGCTGCCGGAGTTTTCTGTCCCGGCCGGCGCCTCACCCGGCACGCTGGGCGTGAGCAGAACGTCGCGGTCGACAAAGGATGCAGCGAGGACTTGCCGGCATATCCTCGCATGGCGCATCGCCTCATCGTACTTTGCGCGTGGCATCGCGGCGGCGGCGGCGAGCGTTTCGCGCAGATGATCGCTCAGGAGGTCCGGGTGATTGAGCCGCTCCCAGGCGAGGCTGTGTGCCGCTTCGAAGTTCATGATGAGCGCCTGGTCTTCGTAGAGCCGGTCGAAATCCGGAGGCAGTTCGACCTCGTGCACCTCGGCCCCCTTTCCGGACAGAGCGGCGGCAGTGCTTTCCAGCAGCGCCTGCGTGCCGGGAGAAGCATCCTTCCAGCGTGACGTGCGGAGCAGTCCGATGCGCGGCGCGCGGGTGAGCCCAGCCGCGAAGTTGGGAAGCGCGCGTCCCGAAACCGCATGGGTGAGCAGTGCGCAATCCTCGACGGTGCGCGCCATGACGCCGATAGTGTCGAGCGACTCCGCGAGCGCCTTGAGCCCTGCGCGATTGATTGTGCCGAAGCTCGGCTTGTAGCCGACTATGCCGCAGTAGGCGGCAGGCCGGATCGTGGAACCGCCGGTCTGGGTGCCGAATGTGAGCGGCACCATGAAATCGGCCACCGCGGCAGCCGACCCACTCGACGAACCGCCGGGCGTGTGCGCGAGGTTGTGAGGGTTGCGCGTGGGGCCGGGCGTGCGCCAGGCGAACTCCGTCGTCACCGTCTTGCCGAGGACGACACCGCCTGCGTTGCGCACCAGCGCGACACAGGCGGCGTCGGTGCGCGGTTGGTTGCCGAGGTAGATCTGCGAGTTGTACTGGCTCGGCATGTCGGCGGTGTCGATCACGTCCTTGAAGGCGACGGGGACGCCGCCCAGAACGCCTTTGGCGCCTGCGCCGTCCACCGCGCGCGCTTGCGCGATCGCCGCATCGGGATCGTAGTGCGCCCATGCCCGGACCTCGCCCTCACGCGCTGCAATCCGGTTGAGGCAGGCCCTGACCAGCTGTTCGGAGGTGATTCTGCCGATGGCGATCTGCCGGGCTGCTTCGGCTGCGTTGAGGTGGTTGAGGTCGTTCATGTGCGCTCCGCGAATCAGTGCGTCAGTAGGCCTTTCCGTCAAAAGGCTACCATGAGGACCCGCAGACGAGCCGGTTACAATTCTCCGACTCAGGTGCATGCAGAGGTAAGCCCATGAGCAGCGAAGTGCGAATGTTATCGGCGAGCGGCATCCTGGGCTATGGCTATCCCGAGGCTTCGCTCAAGGCGGGACTCGAGCGCAAGCCTCACATGATAGGAGTGGACGGCGGCAGCTCCGATCCCGGACCGCATTACCTGGGATCGGGCAAGTCGTTCACCTCGTCTCTCGCGATTCGGCGCGACATTCGCCTGCTGCTCAACGGTGCGGTCGCCAACGGGATACCGATGATTATCGGGACCTGCGGTGGTGCCGGTGGCGAGCCTCATCTGCAGCGTTGTATCGAGATCGTACGCGAGATCGCCCGCGAGGATCGGTTGAACTTCAAGCTCGCAGTGATCCACTCGGAACAGGACAAGCGGTATCTCAAATCTCGCCTGGCGGCGGGCAAGATCATGCCGCTCGGACCTGCGCCGGCGCTGGATGAGGCCACCATCGACCGTGCCATACGCATTGTAGGCATGATGGGGCCTGAGCCGTACATGCGGGCGCTCGAAGCAGGGGCGCAGGTGATTCTCGCCGGTCGCAGCACCGACCCGGCACCCTGGGCCGCCCTGTCGATGCATCGTGGCATTGGGCCAGGGCCCTCCTGGTACGCGGGCAAGATGCTGGAATGCGCTTGCAACGCGGCCCTGCCGAAGGGCCACGATTGCCTGTTCGTGACCGTGCGTGGCGACTCGGTCGAGTGCGAGCCCACCAATCCGGAGCGGCGTTGCACGCCGCTGTCGGTGGCGGTGCAGGCCCTGCACGAGAACGCAAGCCCGGTGATTCATCGGGAGCCCGGCGGCCAGCTCGATACGACCGATTGCGAGATTCGAGCGGTGAGCGATCGTGCTACACGTGTCACGGGCATCCGCTGGACGCCGCAGGCGTATACGATCAAGCTCGAAGGCGCCGAGAAAGTGGGCCACAGCGCGATCACGTTTGCCGGCGCGCGCGATCCGGGCCTGGTCGAGTCGATCGACATGTTCCTGGATGGCGTGCGCGCCTCCATCGCCCTGAAAGTGGGCACATTCGACGTGCGGCCCGAGGAC
>JBAVOG010000081.1:0-1628 GCA_049691875.1 Burkholderiales bacterium
GTCGTGTGCAGCGGCATTGCGTATCTTGCGTTCTTTACGCTGGTCCGCGACATCGGACCGTCGCGCACTCTGTCCGTCACCTTCCTCATCCCGGTGCTGGGGGTGCTGTGGGGCTGGCTCCTGCTCGATGAGGCGGTGACGCTTTCGATGCTCTTCGGCGGAGTGATGGTCGTGGCGGCGCTGGCGCTGGTGATACGCCGCTGAAACCCTTGTGTCGGGACGCGTGGGATCCGTGCGAAAGGAGGCCGTAATGCAAGCGTCGAAGTCTCTTCTGCTCAATGCCTGGTATGCAGGCGCCTGGATCCACGAAGCGAGCGGCCGCCATATGCTGGCGCGCACCGTCTGCAATCGGGCCGGCGACGGACGAGACGTGCATGTACTTCCGATCACTCGTGCGCAACTACCGCGTTCGTGACCAGTTGCTGACGACGCGGCTGCGCAACGCGAACGCGAGTATCTTCGCGGAGGACCGGATCGTGGTCGAGGCCCAGCAGAGGTCGATCAGCACCTCTTCCGACGAATCGATGCACAATCTCAACATCGATGCAGAATCGGTCTGGGCGCGCCGAAATATCGAGGTGATGATCGAGTGCGAGTCACGCACGGAACGCGAGTCACCGAAGGAGCCTATGGCCGGCACGCATCGAGGCGCAGACCTTGCTGGCACCTGACGCACGGAGAGCCTGATGGATCTGAACATCAAGGGTCGGATCGCGCTCGTGACCGGATCCACCCAGGGCATCGGGCGGGCCATCGCGACGACGCTCGTGGCGGAGGGAGCGCGCGTCATCGTCAATGGTCGGGATACGGCACGACTGGACGCGACCGTGCGTGCGCTTGCCGCCAGCGGGGAAGCACACGGGATTGCCGCGGATCTTTCCCACGCGCAGGGTGCGCGCACGCTCGTGGAGGCCGCGCGGGCCATCGGCGAGGTCGACATTCTGGTCAACAACGTCGGGTATTTCGAGGTGCGGGAGTTCGGCGATCTCTCCGACCGGGACTGGCTCGACATGTTCGAGCTGAACGTGATGAGCGGCGTGCGACTCGCGCGCGCGCTGCTGCCGGGCATGTTGCGTCGTGACTGGGGTCGGATCGTGTTCATCGGCAGCGACCAGAGCGCCAAGCCCAATCCCGGCATGGCGCACTACGCGATGACCAAGGCAGCCCAGGTGTCCGTCGCGCGGAGCCTCGCCGAGCTCACGCGAGGCACGCGCGTCACTGTGAACAGCGCGCTTGTCGCGCCGACGTGGTCGGAGGGAGTCGAAGTCTTCCTGGCGAAAATCGCGTCTGAGGAGGGAAAGACCGTCGACGAGATGCGCGCAGCGTATTTCGCGGAAGGCCCGGGTACCTCCTCGCTGCTTCAGCGGTGGGCCACGCCCGAGGAAATCGCGGCGCAGATCGCATTTCTCTGCTCCGAGCAGGCCTCCGCGATCAACGGCGCGGCGCAGCGCGTCGACGGCGGCATCATCCGCTCGCTGTTCTAGGTGTGCCAGATCCTTCGCACCAAGGCCAGGGGCCCTCAGCCGTGCTTCGGTTCGGCCAGATCGGCCTGGGTGGTGAACGAATCCGCGTAGAATTCGTCGATCGGCAGGGCCCGCTCGTGAATGAAGTCGTGCCGCGCGGCTTCC